>NZ_JBVJHH010000042.1:0-92471 GCF_055586905.1 Streptosporangium sp. NPDC048886 | reverse complement strand
CCGGCGGACATGTGCACGCCGCGGGCCAGCGCCTCGACGTCCAGCGGCTGCGCGTACTCCCGGTCGATCCGGTCGCGGACACGGCGCAGCCGCGCGAGGTCGCGCAGCTGCTGCGCCGCGGCGGGTCTGCTGGTCACCTGCGTGATAGTGCCACATCACAAGGGCCGGCGGTAATGCCCGGCTGGGAACACCGGAGCATCCGGGGCCGGACGAGGGCGCCCGCAGCTTCTACGCCGGTTCCGGCGCGGCGGCGGCTTAAACGCCCGGTTCCGGCGCACCGGCGGCTCCTACGCCGGCTCCGGCGCGGCGGCACCTCCGACGCGTCCGAGATCTGGCCGGCCGGAGCGCGCAGGCCCTACCCGTGGCCGGGCAGCCTCGCCCTGGAGAGCGTCCAGAACACCCAGGCCGGGCGCCGACGCCGTCTGGGTGATCCACGAGGGGCGGTAGCGTCTCATCGTGCATCCGCGGACTGCCCTTGAGGCCATTTCCCTGCGACCGCAGGCCTTCCTGCGGTCGTCGTGGCCGTGGAGGTCGTTGGCGTACCTGGCGTCGAGTGTCCTGCTCTGCGGCGGTGTCGGGCTGGTCGCGGCGGTCATCGGCCTCCTGGAGCCGGTGCCGGTCCAGGTGGTCGCCGGGCTGGCCGCCTTCGTGGCGGCGGTCCCGCTGGTGGCCGGGTTCGAACGCCGCCGGCTGCGGCTGGTGGACGCCGTCCCGATAGCGCAGGCGCCGGGCGGGCGGTGGCGCGGCGTCGGCCTGGCCGTCGCCTCGCTGCTGGCCCTGTGGTGGATCGACGTGGTGATGGTCGGCCTCACCGTCGGAGGCCCGGTCCTGCTGATCCTCTCGCCCGCCGTACAGCCGCTGGCGCCGGAGGGCGAGCTGACTCTGGCTCAGGCGCTGGCCGTCTCGGCGGCGAGTGTGCTCCTGCTTCTCCCGGCCGTCTACACCTTCACCGCCTGGGCGGGGGCACGCGGGGCGATGGCCAGGGGCCTGCTCGCCTCCCGGGACGCGGAGCTGAGTGAGGTCCTGCGCTCGCGGGCCAGGCTCGTGGACGCCTTCGAGACGGAGCGGCGCAGGATCGAGCGGGATCTGCACGACGGCGCCCAGCAGCGGTTGGTCGCGCTCTCCATGAGGCTGGGGCTGACCAGACTCGACCTGCCCCCCGGCTCCCCGGCGGGGGAGCAGCTCGCCCAGGCCCACCAGGAGGCCAAGCGGGCGCTGAGCGAGCTGCGGGAGCTGATCCGTGGCGTGCACACGCAGGTGCTCACCGACCGCGGCCTGCCCGCCGCCGTGCGGGAGGCGGCGGGACGCTCCCCGATCCCGGTGGATGTGAACGTCGCGCTGGAGGACCGGTTGCCCGCGGCCGTCGAGGTCGCCGCCTACTACGTCGTATCCGAGGCCCTGGCGAACATCGCCAGGCACAGCCGGGCGGGCCGGGCCTCGGTGCACGGTCAGGTCACCGGCCGGGTGCTGCTTCTGGAGATCCGCGACGACGGCGTGGGGGGCGCGGACCCTTCGAAGGGCACCGGGCTGACCGGGCTGTCGGACCGGCTCGCGGTGGTCGATGGCAGAATGTCGCTGTCCAGCCCGGCGGGTGGACCGACGTTGATGCGAGTGGAGATCCCGTGCGCGTAGTGATCGCCGAGGACGACGTCCTGCTCCGTGAGGGGCTCGTCGGCCTGCTGGAGCGGTTCGGGCACACGGTCGCCGCGTCGGTGGGCGACGCCGAGGCCCTCGTCGCCGCGGTGCGCGAGCACCGGCCCGACGCCGTGGTGACCGACGTGCGGATGCCGCCCGGCTTCACCGACGAGGGACTGCGTGCCGCGATCGCGCTGCGCAGGGAACACGCCGGCCTCGCCGTGCTCGTGCTCAGCCAGTACGTCGAGCAGACCTACGCCGCCGAACTGCTCGACTCGGGCCGCGGCGTCGGCGTCGGCTACCTGCTGAAGGACCGGATCGGGGACGTGACCGAGTTCGTCGACGCGCTCACGCGGGTGGCCGGGGGCGGCACCGTCGTCGACCCCGAGGTGGTGCGCCAGCTCCTCCGCCGGCGCCGTGATCCGCTGGAACGGCTCACCCCTCGGGAGCTCGAGGTGCTGGCGCTCATCGCCGAGGGGCGCTCCAACGCCTCGATCGCCCGCGAGCTGTCCGTCACCGACGCGGCGGTCGCCAAGCACATCGCGAGCATCTTCGCCAAGCTCGACCTCCCGCCGGCCGCCGACGGGCACCGCCGCGTCCTCGCCGTGCTCGCCTACCTCGACAGCTGAGGCGGCGCCGGGTGCACCCCGGCCCCTCACCCCGGCCCCTCACCCCGCCCCTCGCTCCGGCGCCGATGCGACGGCCGCGCGGCGCCGGTCGGCCGGAGGCATGACAGGCAGGGGGCGCGCCGTGGCCGAGCGGTCACGGGCTCCGGCGGCCGCTCTGACATGATATGATCATGTCAGGACCGTCCGGCGTCGCCGATGAGCATGCCGGACCAGTGGTCCGGCCGGGACCACGGCCTCAGCCGCCGGTGGGTCCCACCGCATACGCGCCGCGATCGCCGGCCGCTACGGCGCCGGGCGCCGATCCGCCCTCACGCAGGCGCGCCGCGTGCCGGATCCCCGTCGCCCCTCCCCACCGTCATCCCCGGTCATCCTGCGCAGAGTCCCACCATGGACACCAACAGATTCCCACTCCAGCTTGCCCGCACCCAGCGCTTCTCCCTCGGCGTCCCGCGGGCCTTCACCCTCTCCCCGGACGGTCATCGGGCGCTCTTCCTCCGCACCCGGGGCGGCGAGGACCGTACGAGCTGCCTGTGGCTGCTGGACGGTGACCGGGAGCGGCTGCTCGCCGCCCCGGAGACGCTCGGCGCGGCGGGGCCGGTCCCCGAGGCGGAGCGGATCCGCCGGGAGCGGGCACGCGAGCGCGCGGCGGGTGTGGTCGCCTACGCGGCCGACGCCGCGCTGCGCACCGCCGTCTTCGCCGTGGACGGCAGGCTGTGGGCGGTGGACACCGATGGAGGCGACCCATGGCCCGTGCCCACGGCGGGACCGGTGACCGATCCCCGCCCGGACCCCACCGGCAGCCGGGTGGCGTATGTGACAGGCGGTGCCCTGCACGTGGTGGAGCTCGCCGGCGGCCGTGACCGCCGGCTGGCCGCGCCGGAGAACCCGGAGGTGGTCTGGGGGCTCGCCGAACACGTGGCGGCGGAGTCCATGCGCCGGACGCGCGGCCACTGGTGGTCCCCGGACGGGACCCGGCTGCTGGCGGCCAGGGTGGACACCACGCCGGTGCAGCGCTGGTGGATCGCCGACCCGGCCGATCCGTCCCGGCCGCCCCGTGAGATCGCCTACCCGGCCGCCGGGACCGCCAACGCGGAGGTCACGCTGCACGTGCTCGGGCTCGACGGCACCTCCGTGGAGCTGGACTGGGACCGGGAGGCGTACGAATACGTGGCCACCGCCGACTGGGACGCGCACGGCCCGCTGGTCAGTGTGCAGAGCCGTGACCAGCGCACGCTGCGGGTGCTGGCGGCCGATCCGGACACGGGCGCGACGACGCTCCTGCGCGAGCAGCGCGATCCGGCGTGGGTGGAGCTGATCGGGGGCACGCCCGCGCGGACCGCGTCGGGGGCGCTGGTGCACACCGACGACACCGACGGCACCCGGCGGCTGGTCGTGGACGGCCGGCCGGTCACGCCGGAGGGGCTGCAGATCCACGGAGTCCTGGAGGTGACGGGCGAGTCGGTGCTGTTCGTCGCGGGCGACGAGCCCACCGAGGAGCACCTGTGGGCATACGACGCCGAGCGCGGGCCGGTGCGGCTGAGCGACGGGCCCGGGCTGCACACCGGCCACCGGGCGGGCGGCACGCTGCTGCTGGCCTCGCACACCGAGGACGGGCGCGCCTTCCGGGTGGTGCGGGACGGGCGGCCGGACACGGAGATCGCCTCGCTGGACGCCGAGCCGCTGGTCCTGCCGCGCGTCACCTGGCTGCGGGCGGGCGGACGGGAGATCCGTACCGCGCTGCTGCTGCCGTCCTGGCACCGGCCGGGCGGCGGTCCGCTGCCGGTGCTGATGGCCCCGTACGCGGGGCCGGCGATGCGGCTGGCGACCCGGGCCCGGAGCGCCTGGCTGTGCGAGGCGCAGTGGTTCGCCGAGTCCGGCTTCGCGGTGGTGGTGGCCGACGGGCGCGGCACCCGGGGGCGCGGCCCGGCCTGGGAGAAGACGGTGCACCGTGACACCCTCACCGCGCCGCTGGAAGACCAGGTGGTGGCGCTGCGCGCGGCCGCCGAGCACTGCCCCGACCTCGACCTGGGCCGGGTGGGCATCCGTGGCTGGAGCTACGGCGGCACGCTCGCGGCGGCCGCGGTGCTGCGCATGCCGGAGGTCTTCCACGCCGCAGTCTCGGGTGCGGCGCCGAGTGACCAGCGGCTGTACGACACCCACTGGCGGGAGCGCTTCCTCGGCCACCCGGACGAGGAGCCGGAGGGCTACGAGCGCTCCTCGCCGATCGGCGACGCGGCCCGGCTGCGCCGCCCGCTGCTGCTGGTGCACGGCCTGGCCGACGACAACGTGGTGGCCGCGCACACTCTGCGGATGTCGGCGGCGCTACTGGCGGCAGGCCGTCCGCACCAGGTGCTCCCGCTGCCGGGGGCCACCCACACGCCGACCGCCGAGGCGGCCGTGGAGGGGTTGCTCCGGCACCAGCTGGCATTCCTGCGGGAGGCGTTGGCCGCTCCCGCGGCCGCTCCCGCCTGACCTGCCGTATCCGGCCGCTCCGCCGTGCCGCGGGGGAGCGGCCGTCAGCTGTCGGGGAGCCAGGAGCCGTGGAAACCGGCCGGGACGCGGCGCGGGAGCCGTACGGAGGCGACGGAGTCCAGGTCCGCGGCGTCGAGGACGAGCAGCTCCGAGCCGTCGCCCGCGTGGTCGGAGACGATCGACAGCAGCCAGCCGTCGTCCTCGGCGGCGGCCCCGGGGGCGGGCACGAAGACCGCCTCACCCGGCCGCCCGCCGAGCTGCCGGTCAAGGCCGGCACCGGTCTCGGTGTCGTACTTCACGACCGCGCCGTCGGTCACCGCGTACAGGAACCGGCTGGCGCGGCCGAGCCGCTCCTCGTTGAACGTCGGGAACTCCACCGCGCGGTCGTCGAGCTGCTCCTCCCGCACCGTGCCGCGCGCGGGGTCGAGCACCCACCGGTGCACCACGGCGCCGTCCGTCTCGGCCGCGGGGTTGGCGCTGTCGCCGATGCGGGACCAGGCCGAGGTGAAGGCCTCCCGCGTGTAGCGGACGGCCTCCAGCACCACGCGGCCGGAGGCGTCCTCGTGGGCGTTGCCCACGTGGAAGACGTAGCACGGATCGACGTCGAACCAGGTCACCCGGCCGGCGCGGTCCATCACGCCGATCCTGGCGCCGTAGGAGTCCTCCCACCGGAACGGCATGCCGCGCCCGAGCGTCTCCAGGTCGAAGACGACCGGCAGGTCCAGCCAGACGACGTGGTTCTCCGTGATCGCGAAGTCGTGGATCATCGTCGGTCCCGGGACGTCCACGACCCGGCTCTCCACCAGCGCCCCCGCCGCCGACAGGCGATGGTAGGTCAGGTAGGGGGCGAAGAAGCCGTACCCGAACAGGTGCAGCTCTCCGGTGACCGGGTCCCGCTTCGGATGGGCCGTCATCGCGGTGGTCAGCCGCCCGCCGAAGTCGCACGGCCCGACCGTCTCCAGCTCGGGCGTCATCTCGTACGGCAGGCCGTTCTCGACCAGGGCGAGGATCCTGTCGGCGTGCCGGACGATGTGGGTGTTGGCCCTGACGGCGGTCAGGTCGAGGCCGTCGGGGCCGGCGAAGGGAGCGTCGTCGGTGAAGGCCCGGGTCCGCACCCACCGGTTGCGGTACCACTCGGCGCGGCCGTCGCGCAGCCGCAGGCCGTGGATCATTCCGTGGCCGGCGAACCAGTGGCCGGGGTCCTGGCCGGGCAGCGGATTGGGGCCGTTGCGGAAGTAACGTCCGGTGAGCTCGGCCGGCAGCGTCCCGGTGACGGGCAGGTCGACGGCGCCGATCTCGTCGGGGACGGGGGCCAGGTCACCGGTGAGATACGCGGGTGCGGCAGTGGTCATCGTCAGCTCCGGGGGGTCAGGGGGAGAGGCGGCCGTCGAGGGGACCGGCACGTCTCGATATTCCTATCCAGACATGTCGAAGGTAGAACTGACAGAAATGACATGTCAATAATGGAATATAGGATCGCTGTCATGAGCCTCCGCCACGCGCTGCTGGGTCTGCTCGCGCAGGGCCCCGCCAGCGGTTACGACCTGCTGAAGGTCTTCGAGATCTCCCTGGCCAACGTGTGGCCCGCCACGCAGAGTCAGGTCTACGCCGAGCTGGCCCGCCTCGCGGACGCGGGTCTGGTGAAGGTCGCCGCCGGAGGGCCCCGCGGACGCAAGGAGTACAGCATCGCCGAGCGGGGGCTCGCCGAGCTCCGTCACTGGCTGACGGAGGTCGAGCCCGCCCGCACCGGCCGCAGCGAGATGCTCCTGCGGGTTTTCTTCCTGGGGCAGACCCATCCTGACCAGGCGCGTGGCTACCTGCGGCGGGAGGCGGAGGTGGCGGAGCGGCAGCGCGAGCGTCTGGCGGCGCTGAAGCAGGTCGTGGAGCAGGGGGAGAGCGACCTGTCCGTTTACGGCCGGCTCGCCCTGGAGTGGGGTCTGCGCTTCAGCGCCATGCAGCGCGAATGGGCCGAATGGGCTGGGGGCCAGATCGGGGGAGGGGCCGGGCCGGAGCCGGCGGCCCCGTCGGGCCCGGCGGCCCCGTCAGATCCGGTGGGACCGCAGGGGTGACCGCGGGCGCCCGGGCTGAGGTGGCCGCGGGCGCCGAGCCCGCCGGTCGCGGCCGGGTCCGTCCGGTGCGCCGTGGCCACGTAGGGCCCGCCCCATCGATTGATCACTTCTCGGGAGTCATTTGTCGGAGCTGGTGGGTAGCGTGCCGGTATGAGCGACGCGCACCACCCGATCGAGGGCGAGCAGTGGCAGCCGGGCGATCTCGTCCTGGACGCCGCGGGCGGCCTGTTCACCCGTGCCGGCCGGGCGGATGAGGCCGAGGGCCGGCCGTGGGGTTACCCCGCCGACCAGGCGCGGCTCGTCACCGGGGAGACCCACGTGCCCGAGGGCAGCGTCCCGGAGACCGCGCCGGCCCGCCCGCTGACGCTCCTGGCCCGTGACGGCCGGCCCGCCCTGCCGGCCGTCCCCGACGACGCCTCCAGCGTGACCGGCACCGCCGCCGCGGACGCGGCGGCGTCCACGGGCGTCGGCGGGCTGTTCCTCGCCGCCACGGCCTTCGACCCCGACGGCGCCGGCGACTCGCGGGCGGCCAAACTCCGCGCCAGCCTGCTCGACAGCGTCGTCATCGTCGACAGCCCGCAGGTTCTCACCGAGATGTTCGGCGGCGCCGCTGACGGCCTGCTCGTGGAGCTGGCGGACTGGCACGAGCGCAGCATGGGGGAGAGCGCCTGAGCGTTCCCCGTCGCGTCCGCCGGCCCGGCCTTGACCGCACTCGTCCCGGAGCCGGCCTGTCCTCGACCGTGTCCGTCGCGTCCGCCGGCCCGGCCCTGACCACGCTCACCCCCAGCCCCTGAAAGGCCGGCTGCCGGCAGCCCGCAGGCCCCTGGGGGCGGACTGTTGACAGCCCACACCGCTGTAGCGATCATGAGCGTCATCGGGTGGAGCTGTTCGCTGAAGCTGTGTGTGAGAGAGATACCTCGTCCTCGCAGGTAGGGAGCGTCCATGCGCGGTGCGGCCCTCGACCCGGACGGACCGGTGATCCAGGGCCCGATCCCCTCTCCATCGGGAGACCGCCCGGGCACCCCCGCCGAGAGCGCGTCCACCACCCCCTGATCACCGGCCCCCAGGACCAGCCGGTCGCAGCTCAGTCATGCCCCGCAACCCACCAGCGCGTCTGACTCGAGAAAGGTGCCTCATGGCCCGGAGCGTCCCCATCTCCGTTTCCTCGCCCGACACTCATGCCGCGGATCTGCCCCGTCACCGAGGACTGATCATCCTTCTCAGCGTGCTGGCGGGAGCGCTGATCGCCTCGCTGTGGTCCTTCCGGCTCGTCGACAGCGTGATCGGCGACAACGTCGCGAACACGCTGCTCGGCTATGACGCCAAGCAGACGCAGATCGGCGGCCTGGTCGCGGGGACGATCTTCGCCTTCGTCTCGGGCCTGGCCGGCACCTTCACCGCGTGCAACATCGCCGCGTTCGGTGCGATCGCCCCCATGGCGGACGCCGGGGGCGGCCGCGCCGGCGGCCGTGCGGACGCCTCCGCCCCGGTCCGGATCGGGGCGACCCTGCGGCCCCTCGGCTGGCTCGCACTCGGCATGATCGTGATCTCCGGCGCCTACGGCGCCATCGGCGCGGCCCTGGGCCAGCGGCTGCCCCAGCTGTCCGGCGCGGCGGCCGGCTCCGGCCTGCCGCCCAGGCTCCTCCAGGCGTCGATCGTCTTCGGCGTGATCGGCCTGGCGTTCACCTACCTCGGCCTGGCGGCGCTGCGCGTGGTGCCCGATCCGTTCGCCCGCCTGTCACGCCGTTTCCCCAACGCCCGCCTGATCGTGATCGGCGCGCTGATCGGCGGTTTCCTCGTCGGGCGGCCCTTCCCGCTGTTCCGCAAGCTGTTCGAGTACGCGGCCCAGACTCACAATCCGTTCTACGGCGCCGCCGTCTTCATCCTGCAGTCGCTCGGCAACATCACGCTGATGGCGGTGCTCTTCGTCGTGCTCGTGCACGCGACCAGAGGCCGCTTCACCCGCTGGATGAGCGCCAGGCCGGCACGAGTGGCGACGATCACGGCGGTGGCCTTCATCGTCGTCGGCGCCTTCACCTTCCTCTACTGGGACCTGCGGCTGCCCGCGCGCTTCGGCTACGGCTGGTTCCCGGTGGCGCCCTGGGAGTGAGCGGACCCGTCCGGCGGGCCGCTCACCGCGCCGGCGCGCCCCGCCGGGGAGGGCGGCCCCGGGCACCGGCGGGCTCGTCGTCCTGCGGCTCCGGCCGCACCTCCTCGACCACCCTCTCCAGCCGCCCCTGGGAGGACTTCACCGACCGGGTGGCGGCCTCCAGGGCGTCACCGGCGCCGACCATCAGACCGGTCAGCTGGGCCTCGAAGACCCGGTCGGCGTCGCACGGGGCGATCAGATAGTCGCCGAGTTCGAGCGTGACCAGCCCGTGGATCGCGGTCCACAGCTGGTGGGCGACGAGCTCGGCGTCGCCGGTCCGGAACCGGCCCGCCGTGATGCAGCGGGTCGCGCACTCGACCACGGTGCTCAGGGTGTAGCGGCCGTACTGGCGGTCCTCCGCGGTCAGGGAGAACCCGGCCAGCGACGCCCCGCCGAACATGACCGCGTACAGGTGCGGGTTGGTCAGGGCGTTGTGCCGGTAGGCCCGGCCGAACAGCGCGATGTCGGCGACGGGGTCGGTGGTCTGGGCGACGTGCGAGAAATAGCTCTGCAGACGGGCGAACCCCTCGTACACCATCTCGCGGACCAGGCCGCTCATCCCGCCGAAGTTGGTGTAGACCGCCATCGTCGAGCTGCCGGCCTCCGTGGCGATGCGGCGGGCCGACAGCGCCTGGGGCCCCTCGTCGGCGAGCAGCCGTGCGGCGATGTCGACGAGGACGGGCCCTGTCTGCGGGTTCGATCTGCGTGGACTCACCTTGACAGTATTGCATAACGGCGTTATGTTTAGCATAACGCTGTTATGCTACCCGTCAGGCCCCACAGGGAGGTGCCGATATGACCGTCACAGAGCACATCGACCCGATCACCATGACCACCCCCGCGCCCCACCGTCACCTGCCCTTCGGCGAGTGGCTGCCCGTCGACGGCGCCATACCCGCCGGCCTGGACGGCGCCCTCGTGCAGGCGGGCCCGCATCCGGCGCGGCCGTACGCCACGGACGCGCCGGCCCTGCTGTCCGGCGTGCGGCTCGGCGGCGGCACGGCCCGATGGCTCAGGGCCTCCGCCGGGGAGTTCCACGGCCACCCGCTGGACCGGGCGGCGAGTCCCATGACCTGGCCCCGGCGCGCCGGGTCCGCCGAGGCCCCGGCCGGGCCGGGCCGGAGCGGCCTCGCGCTGCCGGTCCAGGACCCGGCCACGGCCGAGTGGCACACGATCGCCACCTATCCCGGTCTGAGCCGTGCCGAGCACCTGATCGTCGGACCGGACGGCGCCGTCCGCGCCGTCCGGCCGTTCGCGCTCGACGGCGCGCCGCTCATGCACGCGGTCGCGCTCACCGAACGGTTCGTCGTGGTCTTCGACCTGCCCGTGACCTACCACCGGGCGGCCGCCATGGTCGGCGCCGGCTCCCCCTACCGTTGGCGGCAGGATCGGCCGGCCCGCATCGGGCTGCTGTCGCGGCGGCCGGGCGACACCGCGGAACCGCGCTGGTTCCCGATCGACCCCTGTTACGTGTTCCAGTCGGTGAACGCCTACGACGACGGCCACCGGGTGGTCGTCGACGCGGTCCGCCACGACCGGGCCTTCGACGGCCCGGCGCGGTCCGGAGCCGCCGCCACCGGATCGCCGCGGGTGCACCGGTGGACCCTCGACCTGGGCAGCGGTACGGCGTGCGAGCGGCCGCTGGTCGACTCCCTGGAACTGGCCTCGGTGGACTCCCGGCGGGCCGGTCGCAGGCATCAGCTGGTCTTCGGCCGCACCCCCGGCGGGCGGGCGCTGGTCGGCCACGACCTCGCGGCCGACAGCACCCAGGTGCGGGAGCTGCCGCCGGGCTGGAGCGCCGACCGGCCGGTATTCGCCCCCCGTGGCCGCGCCGAGGGCGACGGCTGGATCGTGGTCCTCACGCGGAACGCCGTACAGCGGCGCAGCGAGCTGCTGGTGCTCGACGCGCTCCATCTGACCGGCCGGCCCCAGGCGGTGGTCCACCTCCCGACCACGCTGCCGGCCGTACGGCACACCGCCTGGGTGCCCGCGGCCGGCGGCCCCGCCGGTCGCGGCTGACCCGCCCCGTGGCGGTACCGGAAAGGTGATCTCCGAGGACTCCGCCGGTCAGAGCGGTGCGACGGGCCGTCCTCGCCGGAGTTGCCGGCGCCCCGGCAGAATCGGTCCCGTGCGGATCGGGGTGCTGGGCCGCTGGAGGTCCGGGCCCATGGCGGTCCGCGCCGGCCAGTTCGGTGCGGGTGCCGTCGAGGGCCGCGTGCGTGAGCCTCCAGTCGCCCCGGTGCAGGTAGATCCCGGGCTGGACGGGAGCGACGGTCAGCGCGCCCTCGGTTCCAGTGATCTTGATGTGGAAGCCGTCGGGCGCCGCCGCGCTGCCGCCGTACACGCTCGCCACGGCCGCGGCGCCGTTCTCCAGGCGTCCGTGGATGGCCACGTGATCAGGCGCCCCGCTGGGGACCGTCTGGCCGGTCCCGGCCACGACGACCCCACGGCGACGGCATCGCGGTCCAGACGGCCGCTCATGAGGTCCCCCTGTTTGCCGGACCGGCAATGAATTTTGTCAAACACCGGGGTCCGGGCGGACCATCTCTCGTGAACGGAGAGGCGGCGGCCGCGGGTGCGGACCGTGGTCCCGCCCGGCACGAAGGCACGTAGGAGGACACGCTGATGACGGATGGCACCATCTCGGAGGAGGAGTTCTGGGACGCCCGTTACGGGGAGAGCGACCAGATCTGGAGCGGGAATCCCAACGCCGTTCTGGTCCGTGAGATCACCGGCCTGGCGCCGGGCAGAGCCCTGGACCTGGGATGCGGTGAGGGGGCCGACGCGATCTGGCTCGCGCGCCAGGGGTGGCGTGTCACCGCCACCGACATCTCCCGCGTCGCCCTCGACCGCGCGGCCCGGCACGCGGCGGCGGCGGAGGTCGACGGCCGCATCGACTGGCAACGGCACGACCTCGGAGAGTCCTTCCCCGCCGGCGACTTCGATCTCGTCTCCGCCCAGTTCCTGCACTCCCGCGGCGACATGCCGAGGGAGAGGATCCTGCGGACCGCCGCCTCGGCCGTCGCGCCCGGCGGGGTGCTCCTCGTCGTCGGGCACGCGGGGCACCCCTCCTGGGAGCACGACTCCCATCCCCAGGTGCGCTTGCCCACGTCGCAGGAGGTCCTCGCAGCCCTCGACCTACCCGACGGGCAGTGGGAGGTGCAGCTGTGCGAAGAGCACCAGCGGAGCCAGGCCGGCCCCGACGGGCAGCCGGCCCCCCGTACGGACAACGTCCTCAGGGTCCGGCGGCTGAGTGGCTGAGCGGCTGACTGGCTGAGCCGGCCGCGCCGTGCGGCCTGGCGGGCCGCGCCCGGCGCGGCCGGCCGCCGTGGGACAGCGGATCCACTGGGCGCTTTGCGGGCGTTCGCGGGGCTTCGCTCCGTGACCCTGATAACAGCTCCATAAGAGCCTCCCGTTACCTTGCCCGTACGGTGCGTGACATTCGACAGGCTGGGGCAGATCAAGACGTGACATGGGAGGCGAGATGCACGATGATCACGGCCCGGCTCACCGGCGCGGCCCGGGACCGGGACCACGCGGCCGCAGGCCGTACGGCGGCCCGCCGGATCCACCGCCCGAGCCGGCGACATCTCCGGACGCGCACCGGGCCGACGTCCGCGGCCCGCGCTACGGCACCGCCGGCGACCCGTTCGTGTACGGATCCCGGGTCAGCGTCGACATCCGGCAGGTCTGGCCGCCTCAGCCGCCGCCCCCGCCGCCACCGGCCCGGCCGCGCCAGCCGTGGTCATGGCCGCAGATCCCCCGTGAGCGGCTCCTGCGGCCCGCGCTGATCTGCGGATTCCTCGCGGCCGCCGGGGTCGGTCTCTGGTCGTCCGGATGGTCGCCGGTGTCCCGGCCGTCCACTCTCAAGGCCGCGGTGCCCGCCCCGTCCCGGATGGCCGGCCACGACGTGGTGGTCACTCCGTCGGCGACCGCACCGGCCACCGGTCACGTGCCCCGTGACACGCCGCAGGCCGTCCCCGCCACTCCGGACAGGCGTTCCCGCGGCCGGGAGCCGGCGCCGGCGCGCGCGGCCGAGCATCCCCGGCGCCACGTGATCCCTGACATCCGGGCCGGTCAGGACGGACGGCGCCACCGGGAGGCCGGCGCGCCGAAGGCCATCCGGAGACCGGCGCCCAGGACCGCCGAGCCGGAGCCGCCGGAGCCCCCGCAGACGTCGCCGGCCCCACGGGCGCGGCGCCCGTCGCCCGGCGAGGAGACCGGCACCGGCGTCAGCGCCGACGCCCTCACCACTCCCGAGCCCTCGGTCACTCCCCGGACTCCCCGGACCCCCAGACCCCCCAGGACCCCTCGGCCCAGAACCCCTCAGATCCCCAGGACCTCCGCGATCCCCGACACTTCCGTCGTCCCCGACAGCCCCGGTGACCGGCTCAGCGCCGCCTACGCCTGCCGGCACTTCCAGCAGAGCGACTGGCGCCACGGCTACTGCACCACGGTGTGGAACGACTACAAGCAGCACAACGGCCTGCCGTAGCCGCGCCCCGCGGACTCCCGCTCCGGACGGGCCCGGTGGATCGCCCCCGGGCCCGTCCGGGACGGCCGGGCACCGGCGCCCCTCAGGCTCCCGCCCCTCACGCTCCGTCTCTTACGCTCCACCCCTCAGGCTCCCGCCCCCGCGAGCAGGGCCTCGGCGATCTCACTGCGGGCGTAGAGCACATACCTTCCGCTCCGGTGGGCGCCGACCAGCCCCGCCGCCCGCAGCGCGGTCAGGTGCTGCGACACCCCGCCCATCGACATGCCGGTGCGCAGGCTCAGGTCGGTGGTGGAGGCCGGGGCGTCCAGCTCGGCCAGCAGCAGGGCGCGGGAACGGCCGAGCACCGCGGCCAGTGCCTCCGGGACGCCGGTCGCCCGGCGCTCCCAGAGGGTGGCGACGCCCCGGGGCGAGTAGCGCACCGTGGGCTGCCAGGGCGGTGTGGTGACCGAGAACAGCCTCGGCCACACGAAGACCGAGGGCACCAGCAGCAGTCCCCGCCCGCCCAGCTCCCTGCTGCCCGACACGTGACGGTGCTGGATGAACAGGGTGTCCTTCTCCCACCTGACCGCCGGATCGAGGTCGTTGAGCAGCCTGCCGGCGCCCCCCTCGGCCAGCAGCCGGGCCCGGTGGAGCACGTCGCCTTCGAGGAGGCCACGGATCTTCGGCCAGTACGGTGCCAGCGCGACGGCCCAGTAGTCCCGGATCACCTCGGCCAGCCGTACCAGGCCGCGCGCCGGATCGTCGCGGAGCGGGCGGAGGCGGGGGCTCTCCATGTCCGCCAGCTCGACGCGGACCCGTCCGGGCGGGGTCGCGCACATCGTGGCCAGCTCCACCTCCAGGTGGGGTGCGGTGCTGACCGGCGGCGGGCAGACGAACGCCGGGATCGTGCGGGTGGGCACGGGCACCAGGTCCGCCAGCATCCCCCAGTCCAGCCCGCAGGCCCGCAGCCTCGGCAGGACGGCGGCCACCCACGACCGGTGCAGGGGGTGCTCAGCAGGGCTTTTCAGCACCCGGACGCTGGCCACCACCTCCCACAGCGGGGAGAACGCGAACCGCGTGCACGCCAGGTCCGCCAGCCCGAACTCCAGCTCCAGCACAGCGCACTCCCTCCGCGCCGCGGGTCCACGGCGTCCTCGGCGCCGCCACCGGCCCGCCCGGCGCGGCGGTGGCGGCGGTGGCGGCGGGTGGCCCGCGGGAGCGGAGCCCGCCGGCGTCTCCGCGCTGCCCCGGCCGATTCGTTCCTGCCTAAATTAATGGAGCGGCCGCCGGGGCGGCGGCAGGGTCGGCGCATGACCGCCATGACGACATCTCACCGGCCGCTCTTCGCCGACGCCGACTTCCGCAGACTGTTCGCCGCGGCCGCGGCCAGCAGGCTGGGCACCTCGATCGGTTACCTGGCCCTCCCGCTCGCCGCGGTGACGGCGCTGCGGGCCACCCCCGGCGAGGTCGGGGTGCTGGCGATGCTGAGCACGCTGGCGTTCCTGCTGATCGGCCTGCCCGCGGGCGCCTGGGTGGACCGGATGCGGCGCCGGCCCGTGATGATCACAGCCGACCTGGTACGGACCGTACTGCTGGGGTCGGTGCCGGTGGTCTGGTGGCTGGGGGCGCTCACCCTGCCCCACCTCTACGCCGTGGCGCTGCTGTGCGGGGCGGCCACGGTGTTCTTCGAGGTCGCCGACCAGAGCTACCTGCCCCACCTGGTCGGTCCCGAGCGGCTGATGGCGGCCAACACCGCGCTGGTCAGCATGGACGCGGCCAACCAGCTCGCCGGGCGCGGCGTCGGCGGTTACCTGATCCAGCTGCTGTCGGCCCCGGCGGCGATCGCCGTGGACGCGCTGAGCTATCTGTGGTCGGCACTGTGCCTGCGCTCCATCCGCCGGGTGGAGCCGCGCCCGGAGGTGAGGGCGGAGACCGGCCTCGGCAGGGACATCGCCCAGGGGCTCCGTCTGGTGACCGGGCACCCGATCCTGCGGGCCATCGCCGTGGAGGGGGCACTGACGAACCTCGGGATACAGATCGTCCAGACGATGCTCCCCGTCCTGTTCGTCCGGGAGCTCGGCCTGTCCCCGCTCTGGCTGGGCGCCTTCCTGACCGTCGGCGGGATCGGGGTCTTCCTCGGCTCGGCCGGTGCCCGGCGGCTCGGGCGGCGGCTGGGGGAGGGCCGGACGATCTGGCTGACCAGTGTGGCCTTCGTGCCGTCCGTCCCGCTGATCCCGTTGCTGGGGGAGGGCCCGTGGCTGTGGCCGTCCGCCGCCGCGTGGCTGGTGCTCACCTACAAGGTCGGCGTCGGCAATGTGATCAAGGTGAGCTTCCGCCAGCGGGTCACCCCGGACGAGATGCTGGGGCGGGTGACCGCGACGATGCGGTTCCTGTTCACCGGGGCCCTGGCGATCGGGGCCGGGGTGGCCGGGCTGGTCGGAGACCTGGTGAGCGTGCGCGCGGCGCTGTGGACGGGCGCGGCGGTGCTCGCGGTGAGCTGGATTCCGATCATGTTCTCGCCGCTGCGGAGCCTCCGCGAGCTGCCGGAGAGCGTCTAGGCGTACGCGGTCATGAGACCGATGACACGGCTGACGCGGCGCGGGCGACGGAGGCCGAGGCGAACGCGGTGATGATCGGGTGCGGCCGGGTGCCGTCCCCGGCCAGCTCGGGCTGGAAGAGCGTGGCCAGGAAGAACGGGTGCTCGGTCAGTTCCAGCACCCGCACGGCTCCGTCCTCGTCGTGGCCGGTGAAGCTCAGGCCGCCCTCCTCCAGCACGGGCAGGTAGCCGGGGTTGAGGCCGAAGTTGCAGGAGTATCTCTCCATGCTCCGCTCGGCGCCGCTGATCTTCTCGACCAGTGATCCGGGCGCCAGCAGTACCGTGCCCTCGTGGCCGACGAGCGAGCAGGCCAGTGGCAGCAGCAGGAAGTCGTCGGCGTCGGGGGCGTTCTCGGCGTGGGCGACCGGCAGGCCGAGGACGTTGCGCGCGTACTCCAGCAGGGTGTGCTGGAAGCCGCCGCAGGTGCCCAGGAAGGGGATGCCGTGCTCACGCGCGGTGCGGGCGGCGTTCACCGCGCCGGCCTCACTGCGGTAGGGACTGCCGGGCAGCATCCAGATGCCGTCGAACCCCTCCAGGCCCTCGGTCTCGGTCGTGGGGATCCAGTAAGCGTCCAGCGTCAGCCCGTCACGCTCGCGCAGCCCCTCAAGGATGGAGGGGATGCGCACGTGGGCCTGGACGCCAGGGGATCTGTCGCCCACCAGGGCGATTCTCGCGGTGGTCATGGACTCATCTTCACGGGCTTCCGAGGTAAGCGCCAACGATGATTCCTGCTGGGTGGATAAGCGATACTGATGCACTGTGGATCCGCATCTGCTGCGTACGTTCGTGACCGTCGTTCATCGGCGGTCTTTCTCCGCCGCCGCCGAGGAGCTCGGCTACACCCAGTCGGCGGTGTCCCAGCAGATCGCCGCGCTTGAGGCGGACCTGGGTCTGGTGCTGCTGCGCCGCCGGCCGGTGGCGCCCACCCCGGCCGGGGAGCGCCTGCTGGAACACGCCGCGCCGCTGCTGCTGCGCCATCAGGTGGCCCGCGCCGACGTGCTGCGCGCCGCCGCCGATCCGGTCGAGCGGCTGACCGTGGTCGCCTCCCCGCTGGCGTGCACCCCGGCGGTCGCCCGGAGCCTGGCCCAGGCCCGGCTGTCGGTGACGCTGAGCACCGCCGGCCGCGAACGCGTCGCCGAGCAGGTCGCCTCGGGCGCCGCCGACCTGGGATTCGTCGACGGGATCGCCGCGCCCAGCGATCCGCTGCGCCTGCCGGACGTGGGAGCGGCGACCGGTATCGGCGTGGCCGAGGACGGGCTGGTGGTGGTCCTGCCCGCCGGCCACCCGCTGTCCGGCAGGCGCGGGCTGGCCCTGGCCGACCTGGCCGACGCACTGTGGCTGCAGGCCCCGGCCGCCGTGCCGCTGGAACGGCTGCGCGAGATGACGGGCGTGGGCGGGTTCCGTACCGGGTTCCGCTACGACGGCGACGACCTGCACACCGTGCTGAACCTCGCCGCGGCCGGGCACGGCCTGACCCTGCTGCCCTCGTCGGTGACGGCCGGGGTGCCGCTGACCGCGCCGCGCGTGGTGCACCGGGTGGAGATGCTGTGCGGCCCCCACGCCACCGGCCCGGCCAGGGCCGTCGCCGAGCGGCTCGGCTGGAGTCCCGGCCCCACCCCGTGACAGCGGCCGGACGTCCGCCCCGCAAGCCGGCCGGGACCGGCCACTGAAAGTTCGCCTTACGAACTAATGTCATTCGTGAGGCGAACAAAGTGCATACCGCGCCGCTGGGGGCGAAAGACGTGGAGTGCGCCGGGCCGCGGCGCCGTCAGCGCCCGTGCGCGGCGGTCTGGTCCCGCTCGCCGAAGACCGGTGGCACCTTGTTGTCCCGCACCACCCGGCCCAGCAGCTCGGCGAGCGTGTCGCGATCGGCGCCGCCGAGGCCCGCCGGGAGCTCCTCGATCCGCCGGCACGTCTCGGTGTAGAACGCCTCGGCCAGCTTGCCGCCCTGCGCGGTGAGCGCGACCCGGACCACGCGCCCGTCTCGCGGGTCGGGCTCCCGCCGGGCCAGGCCCCGCCGGGTGGTCCGGTCCACCAGCTCGGTGAGGCTCGACTTCGCCAGCCGCAGCATCGCGCCCAGCTCGCTCATGCCGTACGGCTGGGCCATCAGCACACAGAGCAGCTGCCCCTGCTGCGGGGTCAGTCCGTACTCCCGGGCCGCCTCGGCGTACACGGCGTTGACCAGGAACGAGGAACGCACCAGGGCGGCCACGATCCCCGGCTGCTCGCCGGCATCCTTGCTCATCCGGCCAGCCTACCATCGGAACGTCTTGTGATTCGTGACACGAACTATCTGTTCGGCCAGGTCGGCCCGGAAAGAGTCGCATGACGAGGCCGGAACGGAAGGCGCTCTTCAGCGCCGGAGCCGGGGCAGCGCCAGAGGCCGTGCAACTCGCTTCCAAGACGGCTGCAAGGCACGTGGCCCACGCTTTTGATCGCAGAGTTGATCATTACGACACTCTTGGGCAATCCGAACAACTTCCCGTCATCAGACGTGATCTTGGCTGGGAAAGATGTGATCTTGGCTGGGAAAGAGGACGAAGTGACCGTTGATGTGACACGCGTCGATCTGGTAGGCCGCCTTCCCGGAACGGTGGCCGAGAGGTTCGACGCGGCAGGTCGCGTCCACGAGGCGATACAGGCCCAGAGCCGGCGCACCCCGGCACGCACCGCCGTCGTGGCGGGCACCAGCCGGCTCAGCTACGCCGAGTTGGACCGCCGGGCCGACGACATCGCGCGCACCCTGGCCGGGCGGGGCATCGGACGCGGCCACCTGGTCGGAGTCTGCCTGGATCGCGACGAGTGGCTGGTTCCCGCGCTGGTGGGGGTGTGGAAGGCGGGGGCGGCCTACGTGCCGCTGGACCCCGCCTACCCGGCCGAGCGGCTGCGGTTCATGGCCGAGGACTCCGCGGTGACCGCGGTGCTCACCTCGGCCGCGCTGCGCCGGACCGCCACCCTGACCGGGGCCGAGCCCGTCCTCGTCGACGACGTGGCGCCGGGCGACGGGGCGCCCCACGTGGCCGGAGACCCGGGCGACGCGGCGTACGTCATCTACACCTCCGGCTCCACCGGAACGCCCAAGGGCGTGGTGGTGGAGCACCGTAACACCCTGAACCTGCTGCGCTGGGAGGCGTCGGCGTACACCGCCGAGGAACTGAGCGGCATGCTGGCCACCGCCTCGGTCTGTTTCGACCCGTCGATCAGCCAGCTCTTCCTGCCGCTGGTCGCCGGTGGGACGGTGATCCTGGCCGACAACCTGCTGGCGCTGCCGGGCCTGCCCGCCCGCGAGGAGGTGACCACCGTCTACGGGGTCCCCTCCGCGCTGGCGGTGCTGCTGCGTGAGCCGCTGCCGAGCGGGGTGCGCGCGGTGTTCTCCGGCGGCGAGCCGCTGACCGGCGCCCTGGTGCGGCGGATCTACGCCAATCCCGGCGTGCGCCGGGTGCTGAATCTGTACGGCCCGACCGAGTGCACCACCACCTGCGCCGTCGCCGAGGTAAGCCGGGACCACGAGGGCGAGCCGCCCCTCGGCGGGCCGGTCGCCGGCGCGGTGTTTTCGGTGCGCGACGCGGCGGGCAACCCCGTCCCGGACGGAGAAACGGGCGAGCTGTGGATCGGCGGGCCGGTGGTGACCCGCGGCTACCTGGGGCGTGAGTCGCCCGCCTTCCGCACCGGACCGGACGGCGGCCGGCTCTACCGCAGCGGTGACCTGGTCCGCCGGGTGGACGGCGAGCTGCGCTTCGCCGGCCGGACCGACGACCAGATCAAGATCCGCGGCTACCGGGTGGAGCTGGGCGAGGTGGAGGCCACGCTGGCCCGCCATCCCGAGGTACGCCGGGCCACCGTGCTGGCCGCGACCGACGACGACGGGGCCGCCTATCTGGTCGGCCATGTGGCGGCCTCCGGGGTGAGCGGGCAGGAGCTGCGGGACTGGCTGCGCGCCCGCCTGCCCGACCACCTGGTGCCGACCCGGATCGGCGTGGCCGAGGAGCTTCCGCTCGGCCCCAACGGCAAGGTGGACCGGGCGGCCCTGCCCAGGCTCGGCGCCTCCCGGTTGGCCGGCGCGGCACTGGTCGCGCCCCGCACCGACGACGAACGCCTGGTGGCCGAGGTGATCGCCGACGTTCTCGGCCTGCCGCAGGTCGGCGTGCACGATCGATTCACCGACCTGGGCGGGCACTCCCTGGCCGCGGCCAGGGTGGTCACCGAGCTGTCCCGCAGGCTGGGGCACACCGTGCCGCTGGCGGCTTTCCTGACCGCCCCCACCGCGGCGGGCCTGGCCACCCGGTTACGCCAGGCCGGGCCCGAGTTGGTGCGGCAGGACGGCCGGACCCGGCATCCGCTCACCGACATGCAGCGCGAGTTCTGGACCCTGAGCCGGCTCCACCCCGACAGCCCGGTCACCACGCTGGGGATCCGGCTGCGCGTGCGCGACCTGCCCGAGGCCGCGCCGCTGAGCAAGGCCCTGAACGAGGTCGTGCGCCGGCACGAGGTGCTGCGCAGCACCGTGGCCGTCGACGAGGACGGCGTGCCGTACGCCGTGGTCCACCCGCCGGCCGCGGTGCCCCTGGTCGAGCACCCCGTGGGAGAGGACCCGGAGAAGGTGGCCAGGACCGCGGCGGCGCATGTGTTCGACGTGACGGGCGAGGTGCCGCTGCTCCGGGCCGAGCTGTGCTGGCTCGGCGACGCGGAGGCCGAGCTGGTGGTCGTGGTGGACCACATCGCCTTCGACGGCGGCTCGGTCGGGGTGCTGATGGCCGAGCTGGCCGCCGGGCTGGCCGGCGAGCCGGTCCCCGGGCCGGCGGTCCAGGTCGGCGATGTGGCCCTGCAGCAGCGGCGACAGCCGGATCCGGCGCCGCTGCGGGAGTTCTGGCGGGCCGAGCTGGCCGGTGCTCCGGTGGCGGACCCCGCGCCCGTGGACCTGACGTCGGGCAGGGTGATCCGGCCGCTGCCCGAGGAGTTCGTGACGGGCGTGGCCGCGCTGGCCCGCGACTGCGGCGCCACCCCTTTCGCGGTGTACCTGGCCGCTGTGGCGCTGGCCGGCGGCGAGCCCGACACGCTGGTCGGGGTGGTCGCGGCGCGGCGGGCCCGGCCGGAGCTGACCGGGGTCATCGGCCCGCTGGTGGACACGGTGCCGGCGCGGCTGCGGCCGACCGGCGCGCTGACCTTCCGGGACCTGGTCCGGCAGGCCGCCGCCGCGACCATGCGGGCACTGATCCACCAGGAGGTCCCGCCGGCCGACCTGCCCCGCCCCCCGGTGCTGCTGGCCATGCAGCACGCCGAGGTGCCGGTGCGCCTGGGCGGCCTGGAGCTGCTCACCGACCTGGGCTCGGGCGCCTCGGTCCACGAGCTGAGCGTGCTGGTCAACCGGACCGTGGACGGCTTCGAGCTGCAGCTGGAGTACGGCACCGCCCGCCTCGGCCCGGAAGAGGCCGAGGCCTACCTGGAGCGGCTGATGTGGCTGCTGCGGTGCGCGCTGGCCGGCCCGGACCGGCCGCTGTCGGCCTTCGAGCTGGTCACCCCGGACGAACGCGCCGCTCTGCTGGCCCTCGCGGCAGGACCGGCGCTGCCGGTGTCTCCCGAAACGGTGCCGCGGGCGCTGGCGGCCCGCACCGCCGGGACGGCCGTGGTCGGCCCGGACGGCACCTCGATCGGCTACGCCGAACTGAACGCCTGGTCGGACAGGGTGGCGGCGGCGCTGCTGGGACACGGGGTGGCGCCGGGCGAGGTGGTCGGGGTCTGCCTGCCCCGCGACCACCTGATGCCCGCCGCCCTGCTGGCGGTGTGGCGGGCCGGCGCGGCGTACCTGCCGCTGGACCCGGAGCACCCGGCCGAACGGCTGCGCTGGCTGGCCGAGGACGCCGGGGTGCGCGTGGTGCTCACCAGGGGCGGCGTGGCCGCCGTTCCCGGCGTCACCGTGCTGGACGCGGACGACCTGGCCGCGGTCCGCGGCCGGCCGGTGGAGCTGCCGGAGGTGCGGGCCGGTGACCTGGCCTACGTGCTCCACACCTCCGGCTCCACCGGGACGCCCAAGGGCGTGGAGGTCACCCACGGCAACCTGGCCGGCTACGTGGCCGGGCTGGTGTCCGAACTGGGCCTGGGCCCCCGGGACGTCCAGCCGGCCGTGGCACCCCTGACCTTCGACACCTCCGCGTCCGAGCTGTGGAGCCTGCTGAGCGTCGGCGGCACCTGCGTGGTGGTGGACCGGGTCACGGCCGTGGACGGTCACGCGCTGGCCGAGCGGATCGCGGCCAGCAAGGCCACGGTGGTCGACCTGGTGCCCACCACCTACCGGATGCTGCTGGCCGCGGACTGGGCCGGTGACCCGGCACTGCTGGCCATCGCCGGCGGGGAGACCCTTGATCCGGCCCTGGCCGGGCAGATCCTGCCCCGGGTCCGCGAGCTGTGGAACACCTACGGCCCCACCGAGGCCACTGTCGCCTCGATCCAGCACCGGCTCCGCGCGCACGAGCCGGGCCCGGTGCCGATCGGGCTGCCGATGCCGGGGGAGCGGGCCTACGTGGTCGACTCCGAGCTGCGGCTGGCACCGCCGGGCGCGATGGGCGAGCTGCTGCTGGGCGGCGCCGGTGTGGCCCGGGGCTACCGGGGCCGGCCCGACCTGACCGCGACCGCGTTCGTCGACGACCCGTACGTCCCCGGCGGCCGGTGTTACCGGACCGGCGACCTGGCGCGGTGGCGGCCGGACGGGACGCTGGAGTTCCACGGCCGCAGGGACCACCAGGTGAAGGTGCGCGGATACCGGATCGAGCTGGACGAGATCGAGACGGTGCTGCGCGAGGTGGCCGACGGGGCGGTGACCGTGGCCGGCTCGGACGCGCAGGCGCACCTGGTCGGCTACATCACGCCGGAAACGGCGGACCCGGCCGCGGCCGAGCGGCACCTGCGCTCGCGGCTGCCCGGCCACATGGTGCCCCGGCGCTGGGTCGCGCTGCCGGCCCTGCCCACCCTGCCCAGCGGCAAGGTGGACCGGCGGGCCCTGCCCGAGCCGGTCGAGGATCCGGAGGCCGAACGGGTCGCACCCGGCACCGACGCCGAACGCCTGGTGGCCACCGTCTGGGCCGACGTGCTTGAACGGCCCACGATCTGGGCCGACGACGATTTCTTCGTCCTGGGTGGGCACTCCTTCGCCGCGACCCGCGTGATCGGCCGGCTCAAGGAGACGCTGGATCTGGCCGTTCCGGTGCGGTCGCTGTTCGAGCGGCCGATACTCGCCGACTTCGCCGCCGGACTGGAAGAACTGTTGATCGCCGAACTGATGGGCGGGAACGACGCATGACCGAAGTTCGTCAGGACCGGATCGCCGAGTTGGTCCGGTCCCGGTTCGCCGCTGCCCGGGCCGCGGCCGAGACCCCCGGCGCCGAGGGCATCCCGGCACTGTCCACAGTGGAGATGCCACTGTCGCCCGCCCAGGAGCGGCTGTGGTTCCTGGCCCAGCTGGAGCCGGACTCCCCCGCCTACAACGTGCCGCTGGCACTGCGGCTGAGCGGGCCGGTGGACGTCGCCGCCCTCACCGCCGCGGTGGCCGAGCTGGCCGACCGGCACTGGATCCTGCGCGGCGTCATCGACGGGACGAGGGTACGGCAGGCCGACGGCGTGCCCGTCTCCGTGGTGGAGGTGGACCCCGCAGCGCTGGAGCGGGAGCTGGCCGACCACGCCTGGCGCCCGTTCCGGTTGGACGCCGAGCCGCCGATGCGGGCCACGGTGTTCCGGCTCGACGGGGACGAGTGCGTACTCGCGCTGACCCTGCACCACATCGCCACCGACGCCTGGTCGGAGCGGCTGCTGCTGCAGGACCTCGCGGCCCTGTACGCGGCCCGGCTCGGCCTGGCGCCGCGGCCGGAGCCCCCGGCCCTGCAGTACGCCGACGTGGTCGCGTGGGAGGCCGGGCGGCCCGAGGCCGATCTGGACTGGTGGACCGGGCACCTGGCCGGCCTGCCGCCGGTGCTGGACCTGCCCACCGCCCGGCCCCGCCCGGCCGTCCCCACCTGGCAGGGGGCCGCGGTCGAGGTCGAGGTGCCCGAGTCCCTGTCCGCCAGGGTGCGCGCGGCGGCGGGCGTGACACCGTTCATGGTGTTCATGGCCGGCCTGCAGGCGCTGCTGGCCCGCCTGTCCGGCGGCGACGACGTCGCCGTCGGGGTACCGCACGCCGGACGGCACCACCCGGACGCCGAGCGGGTGGTGGGCTGTTTCATCAACACCCTGGTGGTGCGGACCGACACCTCCGGTGACCCCACCGGCGCCGAGCTGCTGGACAGGGCCCGCACGGCCGCGCTGGAGGCGTTCGCCCACTCCCGCACGCCGTTCGAGCGGATCGTGGAACGGCTGCGACCGGAGCGGAACCTGTCGGTGACCCCGCTGTTCCAGGTGATGCTGAACGTCTACGACGCCGGCGCGCCGGTGAGCCTGCCCGGGGTGGACGTCCGGACCGAACCGGTGCCCTCGCCGACGGCCAAGTTCGACCTGAACCTGACGCTCGGCGACGACGGGGACCGGTTCACCGGCGAGCTGCGCTACCGGACCGATCTGTTCGACGAGGTCACCGCCCGGCAGCTGGTGGAGTGGTACCTGGCGCTGCTGGAGGGGATGCTCACCGACCGGGACGCGCCGGTCCGCCTGCCCGTGGGCCCTGACCTGCGCGGCCCGGCCGGGGACCTGCCGACGGACGTGCCGTTGCACACGCTGGTCGAGCGGATGGCCGACGCCGGCCCCGAGGCGCTCGCGGTCGGCTCGCTCAGCTACGCGGAGCTGGACCGGCGGGCCAACCAGGTGGCGCACTGGCTGCTGGCCCGCGGGGTGCGGCCGCAGGAGCCGGTCGGCGTGCTGATGGAGCGGCGGCCCGAGCTGGTGGTCGCCCTGCTGGGGGTGCTCAAGGCCGGCGCGGCCTACCTGCCGCTGGACCCGGTCTACCCGGCGCGGCGGACCGAGGCCATCCTGGCCGGCGCGGGTGCCCGGATCGTGCTCACCGAGTCCGAGGTCACCGCCGCCGAGGGCGGGCCGGAGCACCGCCCGGACGTGGCCGTGCCGCCCGACCACCTGGCGTACGTGATCTACACCTCCGGCTCCACCGGGGAGCCCAAGGGGGTCGCGGTCGAGCACCGGCAGATCACCCACTACCTGGGCGCGGTGGCCGGACGGATTCCCGCCGGGACGGCCTCCTTCGCCCTGGTGTCGACCGCCGCGGCCGACCTGGGGCTGACCAACGTGCTGTGCGCGCTGACCTCGGGCGCCACCCTGCACCTGATCGACCACGAGACGGCCACCGACCCGGCCGCGTACGCCGCCTACCTGGCCGCGCACCCGGTGGACGCGGTCAAGATGGTGCCCAGCCAGTTGGAGCTGCTGGGCATGGACGCCCTGCCGGGGAAACTGCTGATCCTGGCCGGTGAGGCCGTGCCGTCGGATCTGCTCGAGCGGGTCCGGCTGGCCCGGCCCGACCTGGCGGTGCAGATCCACTACGGGCCCACCGAGACCACGGTGTCGGTGCTGACCTGCGACGTGGGCGAGGTGCCCGCCGGGGTGGCGCCGCTGGGCCGGCCGCTGCCCGACGTGGAGTGCCGGGTGGTGGACCCCACCGGCCGGCCGCTGCCGTACGGCGTGCCGGGGGAGCTGTGGATCGGCGGGCCCAGCCTGGCCCGCGGTTACCTGGGCCGGCCCGACCTGACGGCGCAGCGGTTCGTGGACGGCTGGTACCGCACCGGAGACCGGGTGCGGGTGAACCAGACCGGGCTGGTGGAGTTCCTGGGCCGGATCGACGACCAGGTGAAGGTGCGCGGGTTCCGGGTGGAGCTCGGCGAGGTCGCCGCGGCGCTGCGGGCCCTTCCGCAGGTGGCGGAGGCCTTCGTGCAGCCGGTCGGCACCGGGGCGCAGCGACGCCTGGCCGCCTGGGTGACCCCCTCCGCGGTGGACGTCGCGCAGGTGCGGGCGCTGCTGCGGGAGCGGCTGCCCGACTACATGGTGCCGGCCGCGATCGGCGCGCTGGAGACGTTGCCGCTCACCCCGAACGGCAAGGTGGACCGGGCGGCGCTGCCGGTCCCCGAGACCGCCCCCGCGGTGCGGGTGCCGCCGGGCACGCCACAGGAGCACCTGGTCGCCGGGATCTGGGCCGAGGTGCTGGACCTGCCGCAGGTCTGGGCGGACGACGACTTCTTCGCCCTGGGCGGGCACTCCTTCGCCGCGACCCGGACGGTCGGCCGGCTGCGTGAACGGCTGGGCGTGCCGGTCGCGGTGCGGTTGCTGTTCGAGCATCCGGTGCTCGCCGACCTGGCCGCGAACCTGCCCCGCCAGGCACCGGAGGCCAGGGCGCGGCGAGAACGGGCCGACGGCCCGGCCCCGCTGTCCGGGGCGCAGGCCAGGCTGTGGTTCCTGGCGCAGCTGGAGCCGGAGAGCACGGCCTACAACGTGCCGGTGGCGCTGCGGCTGGACGGGCCGCTCCAGGCGGAGGCTTTGCTGGGCGCGGTAGGCGACCTGGCCGAGCGGCACCAGGTGCTGCGCAGCGTGATCGACGACTCCGGCGCCGAGCCGGTCCTGGTGGTACGGCCGGCCGCGGAGGTGCCGGTGTCCACCGCGGACGTCGACGGCTCCGAGGTCGAGGCCGTGCTGGCCGCGCACCTGGCCACGCCGTTCGCGCTGGACCGGGAGCCGCCGATGCGGGCGGTGCTGCTCACGGTCGGCGACCGGGAGCACGTGCTCTCGCTCACCTTCCACCACATCGCCACCGACGCCTGGACCCGCGGACTGCTGCTGTCCGAGCTGTCGGCGCTGTACGCCGCCAGGCTCGGCCTGCGCCCGCCGCCGGAGCCGCCGCCGGCCCAGTACGCCGAGGTGGCCCCGGTCCCCGACCTGGCCGAGCTGGACTGGTGGGCCGAGCAGCTGCGCGGCCTGCCGCCGGTGCTGGACCTGCCCACCGACAGGCCGCGCCCCGCGGTGGCCGACCCGGGCGGCGCCTCGGTGGAGCTGGAGCTGCCGGCGGAGCTGAGCGAGCGGGTCAGGGCGGTGGCCACCGCCTACCGGGCGACGCCGTTCATCGTCCTGATGGCCGCTCTGCAGGCCCTGCTGGCGAGGCTGTCGGCCGGCACCGACATCGCGGTGGGCGTGCCGGTCGCGGGCCGGGACCACCCCGACACCGAGGGCGTGGTGGGCTGTTTCCTCAACACCGTGGTGGTGCGGACCGACGTGGGCGGCGGACCGACCGGCCACGAACTGCTGGCCCGGGTCCGGGAGGCGGCGCTGGGCGCCCTGGCGCACGCGAGCGCGCCGTTCGACCGGGTGGTGGACCTGCTGCGGCCGGAGCGGAACCTGGCCGCGACCCCGCTGTTCCAGGTGATGCTGAACTACGTCCCCGACGCGGGCCGGCCGCAGCTGCCCGGCCTCGAGGCGGCCGAGATCGACCTGACCGGACAGACGGCGAAGTTCGACCTGAACTGGTATGTGATCGACAGCGGGCCCGGCCGGCCGCTGCGCGGCGGGCTCGGCTACCGCACCGATCTGTTCGAGGCGGCCACCGCGGCCCGGTTCACCCGCTGGTACCTGACGCTGCTCGACGGGATGCTGGCCGAGCTGGACGCGCCCGTGGGCGCGGTGCCGCTGGAGCCGGTGACCGGCCCGATCCTGGCCGGTGACCCGCTGCGGTCCACGGCGGACACTCCGGTGCACCGGCTGATCGAGCGCTGGGTGGACACCAGCCCCGACGCGCCGGCCGTGGTGAGCGCGGACCGCAGCCTGACCTACGCCGAGCTGGAGACGGCCGCCAACCGGATCGCCCACTGGCTGCTGGACGCGGGGGTCGGCGCCGACGAGCCGGTCGGCGTCCTTCTGGAGCCGGGAGCCGACCTGGCCTGCGCCCTGTTCGGGATCCAGAAGTCGGGCGGTGGCTACCTGCCCCTGGATCCGGCCTATCCGGCCGCGAGGATCGCCACCATGCTCGACGCCGCCGGGGTGCGCGCGGTGGTCACCACAGCCGAGTTCGCCGACCTGATCGGTCCCGGCCGCCGGGTGCTGGCGCTCGACCGGCTCCCGTCCCTGCCGCCGACCAGGCCGGAGGTCGACGTGCGGCCGGAGCACCTGCACCACGTGATCTTCACCTCGGGCTCCACCGGCACGCCCAAGGCCGTGGCCGCCGAGCACCGCAGCGTGGTGGGCTACCTGGGCGGCATGCTGCCGCGGATCAACGTGCCGGGCGGGTCGTACGCGGTGGTGTCCACTCCCGCCGCCGACTTCGGGCTCACCTGCGTGTTCGGCGCCCTGACCACGGGCGGGACGGTGCACCTGGTCGTGCGGGAGACCGCGATGGACCCCGACGCGTTCGCCGGATACCTGAGCGCGCACCACATCGACGTGGTCAAGTGCGTGCCCAGCCACCTGGAGCTGCTGGCCTCCGGCGGTGACCTGGCCGCGGTGCTGCCGGACAAGCTGCTGATCCTGGCGGGAGAGGCCTGCCCCTGGGATCTGGTGGAGCGGGCCAGGGCCGCGCGGCCGGGACTGCGGATCCAGAGCCACTACGGGCACACCGAGTCCACCATGATCTGCCTGGTCTGCGACACCGAGGAGATCCCGCTCGAGCACCGGACCGGGATCGTGCCGCTGGGCCGGCCCCTGCCCGGGGTGTACGGGCACCTGGTGGACGCGGACATGCGGCCGGCGCCGGTCGGCGTGCCGGGCGAGCTGGTGGTCGGCGGCCCGGGGGTCACCCGCGGCTACATCGGCCTGCCCGAGCTGACCGCCGAACGGTTCGTGCCCGATCCGCTGACCGGGCAGGGGCGCTGCTACCGCAGCGGCGACCTGCTGCGGGTCACGGCCGACGGGCGGGTGGAGTTCCGCGGCCGGGTGGACGACCAGGTCAAGGTGCGCGGCTACCGGGTCGAGCTGGGCGAGGTCACCACCGCCTTGCGGGCGCTGCCCCAGATCGCCGAAGCCGTGGTGCTTCCGGTGGGCGAGGGGAAGGCCCGGCAGCTCGCCGCCTGGGTGACACCGTCCACCGTGGACACCTCGGCGGTCCGCTCCGCGCTGCGGGAACGGCTGCCCGACTACATGGTCCCGGCCCAGCTCGTCGTGCTCGACCGGCTCCCGCTCAACCCGAACGGGAAGGTCGACCGGGCCGCCCTGCCCGCGCCGCAGCCGGAGACCGTCGAGTTCGTGCCGCCGTCCACCGCCGGCGAGGAGCTGGTCGCCCGGGCCTGGTCCCAGGTGCTCGGCGTGGCCGAGGTCGGGGCGCACGACGACTTCTTCGCCCTGGGCGGGGACTCCTTCGCCGCGGTGCGCGCGGTCAAGGAGATCGGCTGCGGCCTGCGGGTGATCGACCTGTTCACCCGGCCCACGGTCGCCGAGCTGGCCGCGTTCCTGGAGCGCCAGGACGGCGGCGGGCTGCTGCACCGCCTGGGCGGTGGGCGTACCAGCGAGTTCACTCTGGTGTGCGTGCCGTACGGCGGCGGGTCGGCGGCGGTGTACCAGCCGCTGGCCTGGGCCCTGGGCGAGCGGGTGGAGGTGCTTTCGGTGGAGCTGCCGGGCCACGACCCGGCCCGGCCGGTGGAGCTGCCGCTGCCGCTGGAGGAGCTGGTGGAGGTGCTGGCCGCGGAGGTGGTCAAGACCGCGTCCGGCCCGATCGCGATCTACGGTCACTGCGTGGGCTCCGCCCCCGCGGTCGCCCTGGCCCGCAGGCTGGAGGCGGACGGGATCCCCGTGCTGGGCGTGATCGCCGCCGCGAGCTTCCCCACCGCCCAGCTGCCCGGCATCGGCAGGCGGCTCTTCCGCGGTGACCGCCTGGTCTCCGACCGGATGTTCCGGGACGCGTTGCGGGCCACGGGCGGGCTGCTGGAGGACATGGACGAGGCCGCCAAGCAGGTCGCGGTGCGGGCGATGCGCCACGACGCCGGCCAGGCGCGGGAGTGGTTCGGCCGTGAGCTGGCCGGCGCGGGAGCGCCGCTGCGCGCCCCGATCCTGTGCGTGGTGGGGGAGCGGGACCGCGCCACCGAGCTGTACCAGGAGCGGTACGCCGAGTGGGCGGCCTTCGCACCCAGGGCCGAGGTGGCCGTGCTGCCCCGCGCCGGCCACTACTTCCTGCGGCACCAGGCCGAGCCGCTGGCCGCCCTGATGATCGAACACCTGCGGAGCTGGGCGTCCGGACGGCTGCCCGGCCCGGTGCGCCCACCCGACCGGACCGGCCTGCGCCCCTTCTACGCCGTCGCGGGCGGGCAGTTCGTCTCGGCGGTGGGCACGGCGCTGAGCTCGTTCGCCCTCGGCGTCTGGGCCTACCAGGGCAGCGGCCGGATCCTGGATCTGGCCCTGGTCGTGATGCTGTCCCAGATCCCGGCCGTGCTGCTCACCCCGCTGGGCGGCGCGCTGGCCGACCGGGTGGACCGGCGCCGGATCATGCTGATCAGCGACGCGGTCTCCGGGCTGGCCATGGCGGCGCTGGTCCTGCTGCTGGTCACCGACCGGCTGGCGCTGTGGAACGTGTGTCTCATCGTCGGCCTCACCTCACTGACCACCGCCTTCCAGCAGCCCGCCTATCTGGCCGCGATCGCGCAGCTGGTGCCCAAGCCGTACCTGCCGCAGGCCAACGCCGTGGCCAACCTGGGTTTCGGGGTCGGCAACGTGGTGGCCCCGCTCGCCGGCGGCGCGTTGATCGGCATGTTCGGGCTGTCCGCGGTGGTGGCCATCGACGTGGTCTCGTTCGGGATCGGGGTGGTGACCCTGCTGGCGGTCCGGTTCCCCGACCGGCTGTTCCACCGGCAGGAGGAGACCTTCCGGGCGGCGCTGACCGGCGGCTGGCGGTTCCTCCGCCGGCGCCGGCCGCTGCTGGTGATGGCGGTCTACTTCGCGGTGGTCAACTTCTGCACCGCGCTGATGTGGGTGCTGGTCACCCCGGTCGTGCTGGCCATCGGCTCCCCGACCGCCCTGGGTACGGTGACCGCGGTCGGCGGCCTCGGCGCGGCCGTGGGCACCGCGGTGGTGCTGGTGTGGGGCGGGACCCGGCGCCGGGCCACCGGCATGATCGGCTTCGTGGTCGGGTCCGGGATCGGCGTGGTGCTGATGGGCGTGTGGCCGGCGGTGTGGCTGGTCGCGGCCGGCCTGTTCCTCCGGCTGGCCTGCATGAGCATCGGCAACGCGCACTGGCTGTCCATCATCCAGGTGAAGGTGGGACCGGAGCTGCAGGGCCGGGTCCTGGCCGTCAACGTCATGCTGGCCACGGCCATGCAGCCGCTGGGCTTCCTGACCGCCGGTCCGCTGGCCGACTGGGCGCAGCCGTACACCTCGGGCCCCGGCCGGGGCGCGGCGGCGGTGCTGCTGGTCAGCGGCGTGTTCCTGGTGGTCTGGGGCCTGCTCGGGCTGCGCTACCGCCCGCTGCACCATCTGGAGGACCTGGTCCCCGACAGTGCGCCGCCGCCCGAGGCAGAGGCCGACCTGGACGCCATCCAGGACGGGGTGCTGAGCAGATGAGCCTGGTAACGGCGGCCGACGTGGCCGCCGCCACGGCCCGGATCGCGCCCTCCGTGCTGCGCACACCGCTGCTGCGCCTGCCCGGCGAACGGCTCTGGGTCAAACCGGAGAACCGGCAGCCCACCCGCTCGTTCAAGGTGCGGGGCGCGGTGAACGCCGTGGGACTGCTGGCCGAGCGGGGCGTCGGGCACGTCATCGCCCAGTCCTCCGGCAACCACGCCCAGGCCATCGCCTACGCCGCCGGCGAGCACGGCCTGCGGGCGACCGTGGTCCTGCCTGACACCGCGCCGGAGCTGAAGGTGCTGGCCGCCCGCAGGCTCGGCGCCGAGGTGGTGATCGCACCGCCGGCCCTGCGGGAGGTCACCTGCCTGGCCCTGGCCGACCGGCTCGCGGCCACGGTGGTCCGCTCCGACGATTTCGACGTCATCGCCGGGCACGGCAGCGCCGGGACCGAGATCTGCCGGGACCTGCCCCGCGCGGGCACGATCCTGGTGCCGGTCTGCAACGGCGGCCTGCTGGCCGGCGTCGCGGTCGCGGCCAAGGCCGTCGACCCGGCGATCAGGGTGATCGGCGTCGAGCCCGAGCTGGCCGCCGACGGCGTGGCCAGCTTCCGCTCCGGCCGGCGCACCGCGTGGCCGGTGCAGCAGACCTACCGCACCCGGGCCGACGGCCTGCGCGCTCCGGTCCTGGGAGCCCTGGCCTGGGAGCACATCCACCGGTACGTGGACGACATGGTGACCGTGAGCGAGGACGACATCGGGGCCGCCGCCGACCTGCTCTGGCAGGAGCTGGGGGAACGCGCCGAGCCCAGCGGCGCGGTGACCACCGCGGCCTACTTCGCCCACCGGGCCACGCTGCCGGCCGGACCCGTGGTGGCCGTCCTCTCCGGCGGCAACGTGGCGGCCCATCCCGATGCCGGCGACATGAGGGAGCGCTCACTCATCCGGGGTCTGTGACCGGCCGGGCGCCGGCGGGCCTCCGAGGAGGCCGGGTGCGGAGATCGGCGGTGGCGGACCGGAAGCGCCGGACCGCCGCCTCCGGGGTCGAGCGACTCCGGCGGCGGTCCGGCGGCGGACGCCGCCGCGCCGGGGCGGCGGCCGACCGGTCCGGCCGGGGTCAGGCGCTCAGCTCGATGGCGGCGGCGGGACAGACGGCGGCGGCCTCGCGGACCAGGACGTGCTGGTCCGCGCCCGGCTCGGGATCGAGCAGGATGACGATGCCGTCGTCCTCCCGCTGGTCGAAGACCTCCGGCGCGATCAGCACGCACTGGCCCGCGCCGCAGCACTTGGCCTCGTCAACGGTGACTTTCATACCGGGTTCCTCTCTGTCGGGTGTGGCGGTGCCGGGTCACCAGCGGACCGGGACCTTGCGCAGGCCGCCGACGGCCAGCCCTTCCACGCGTTCCAGCTCCGCCACCGGGACGGCCAGCTCCAGGGACGGGAGTTTGCGCAGCAGCACCTCGAGCACGACCTGCAGCTCGGTGCGGGCCAGCGCCTGGCCCAGGCAGGAGTGGGCCCCGGAGCCGAAGGCCAGGTGCGGGTTCGGGCTGCGGCTCAGGTCCATCTCGGCGGCGGCCTCGAAAGCGCCCTCGTCGCGGTTGGCCGCGGCCATGCTGCACACCACGGTGGTGCCGCGGGGCAGGACCGTGCCGCTGACCTCGGTCTGCTCACGCAGGTAGCGGGGCAGGCCGAAGCCGGAGTTGGCGTCGAGCCGCAGCGTCTCCTCCACCGCCGTGCGGATCAGCGACGGGTCGGCCAGCAGCCGCTCCCACCGGCTGCGGTCGGCCAGCAGCATGGAGACCATCTTGCCGATCATGTTGGCGGTGGTCTCGTGCCCGGCCACCAGCAGAGCCATGCCGGTGACCAGGATCTGGATGTCGGACAGCCCGCCGTCCTCGGGACCGCCGGCCGCGATCAGCTCGCTGAGCAGGTCCTCGCCCGGCTCGGCGCGCTTGGCGGCGATGTGACCGGACATGTACTGGACGAACTCGCCCTGGGCGGCCTCGATCTCGGCCTGGCCGTAGCGGGTGAGGTTGAGCATGGTGTCGGACCAGTAGGAGAACCGGTCCCGGTCCGCGGCCGGCACGCCGAGCATGTCGCAGATGACGTAGACCGGCAGCGGGAAGCCCAGGTCGGTCCTGAGATCGCCGGGCCGGCCGCGCTTGACCATGTCGTCGATGAGCCGCTCGGCGATCTCCGCCATCGTGGGCCGCAGCGCGGCCATCCGCTTGGCGGTGAACCACTTGCCGACCAGGCGCCGCCAGTGCTGGTGCTCCTCGCCTCCGTCGGGGATGATCTGCGACATCTCGCTGTTGAACACCCCGCCCCCCTCCGCCGACAGCCGGGCCGCGTCGGGCGCGGTGAGCTGGCGGGTGAAGCGCGGGTCGGCGAGGACCCGCTTGACGTCCTCGTAGCGGGTCAGCAGCGTCGCCTGGTCGCCGCTGGGCAGCGTCACCCGGGCCACCGGGCACTCGCCGCGCAGCCGCGCCCATTCGGCGGGCGGCTCCAGCGCCGTGTCGTTGGGGATCGGGTAGCTCAGGACCTGCTCGTCGAGACTCATTCGGCATCTCCTTTGAACGGATGGTCGGCCGCCTGCGGACAGGCGGCTGGTCGGTTCGTCCCCGCCGCCGTCACGCCGGCGCGAGGGGCTGGGCGTCCTGCCGGGTGCCGAGGGCCCGCTGCCTCAGCAGGCGGGCCTGCTTGGCCATGTTCCAGCCGAGCACGCCGGTGACCCGGCCGCCCTCGCGATAGAGGGCGGTGAAGCGGTGCTGCGTGGGGTCGCCTTCGGCGATGGTCACCTCGGCCGCCGGCGACGGCAGGCCGTGGGCCTGGATCTTGACGTCGTACTGGTCTGTCCAGAAGTAGGGGACCGGCGTGTAGGGGCGGTCGGCGCCGAGGATGTTGGCCGCCACCACCTGGGCCTGTTCGGTGGCGTTGGTGCGGTTCTCCAGGCGCAGCCGCCTGCCGAGCCCCTCGTGTTCCCAGGAGGCGACGTCCCCGACGGCGTAGACGCCCTCGGCGGCGCGGCAGCGCGAGTCGCACTCCACCCCGTCGCCCACGGTGAGCCCGCTGCCCTCCAGCCAGCCGGTCGCCGGGCGGGAACCGATGGCCACCACGACCGCGTCGGCGGGCAGGAGCTCGCCGGTGACCAGCCGTACTCCCGTGACCCGTCCGCCGGCGCCCGTCAGCCCCTCGACTGTGACGCCGAGCCGCAGCCGGACCCCGCGCTCGGCGTGCACCCGGGCGAGCATCGCGCCGACCACGCCGCCGAGCTGGTCGGACAGGGGGGCCGGGCCCATCCCGGCGAGGGTGACGTCGAGGCCCATGCCGCGGGCGGTGGCGGCGATCTCCGCGCCCAGCACCCCCTCGCCGACGACCACGAGCCGCTCGGCGGTGGCCAGGTCGCGGCGGAGCGCGAGCGCGTCGTCCAGGGCACGCAGTACGTGCACGCCCGCCAGCCCCTCCTGGCCGGGCAGCCGGCGGGGGGTCAGGCCGGTGGCGACGACCAGCGCGTCGCCACGTAGCACGCGGCCGGAGGCCGTGCGCACCTCGCGGGCGGCGGCGTCCAGCTCGACGGCGGCCTCGCCCGGCACGGACTCGGCGTGCAGGGCCTCCAGCTGCGCCTGGCCGCGGAGCCGGGCACGGGACGGTTCCCAGACGCCGGCCAGGACCTGCTTCGACAGCGGCGGCCGGTCGTAGGGGAGATGGGGTTCGGCGTCCAGAAACGTCAGCCCGCCCCGGTAGCCGTTCCGCCGCAGCGCCTCCGCCGTGCTCAGACCGGCGGCCGACGCGCCGACGATCAGGACGCTCCCGGGCGGGGTCACGGGACGTCGCTCAGGTGGAGGGCGACGGTCCGGCCCAAACGTATCCGCATAGTCGTGGTCCTTTCGATCGTCCCACGTCGCCAGGTTAGCCTACACGTGTAGGTAATCGTACATGTGTAGGTTGGCGGTAAGGTGAGAGGCGTGGCCACGACAAAAGACGGCAGCACCCCATCGGGCGACCGGCGCGTGCGCCGCACCCACGCGGCCCTGGCGCACGCGCTGATCCAGCTCGTCGAGGAGCAGGATCTGTCCCGGATCGGCGTCGCCGACGTCGCCGAACGCGCCGGCGTGAGCCGATCGACCTTCTATGACCACTATCGGGACGTCCACGAGCTGGCCGAGGTCGCCTGCACCGCGATGATCGACGACTTGATCGAGTCCTTGCCCGGCCCTGACCCCGACTCGGCGGACCCGGAGCCGGAGGCGACCCGGTCGCTGGAGGCGTTCTTCGCCAGCCTCGCCGAGCACACCGGGCTCTACCGCGGCCTGCTGGGCCCGCAGGGCAGCGCGCGCGTCGTCGACCACATCCGCCGCCGTATCGCCGCGACCGTCCACGACCACCTGCTCCGGGCCACCGCCGGCGGCGATCTCCCGGAGCGGACCGGCCCGCCGTTGGACATCCCGCACGACGTTCCGGCCGCGTTCACCGCCGGGGCGCTCATCGGCGTGGCCGCCGACTGGCTGCAGCGCGGATGCCCACGGTCTCCGGCCGAGATGGCCGCCCTGACCTGGCCGCTGTTCACCACGCTCTACCGCGTCGACGCGGGCCGGCGGTGAGCGGGACGCGCGCCGGGCAGGCCGGCCACCGTTCACCCGATCGGAGCCGGCACCTCCGCCGGCGGCGTGGGGACTCCCGCCATCCGCGCCGCGTCCCCCGCGGTGGGAGGCCCCCGGCAGCCACGGGAGCCTCGGGCCGCGGAGAGTCCTACAGCCGCTGCCCGAGCGGCTCGGGCCGGATCGGCGCCCGCGCGGCGAGGCGCACGGTGGCGCTCAACGGCAGGTCGGCGGCCGAGCGTCCGGCGAGCACCGTGAAGGCGCCCTCCTCGGCATGCCAGGCGTGCCGCCCGGCCGACCAGTGCTGGAAGGCCCGTGCCGGGAGGTCGACCTCGATCTCGACGGTCTCGCCCGGTCCCGCCTCGGCCGGGGCGTAGCCGGCCAGCCAGCGCTCGGGCCGGGCCACGGCCGTCTCCGGCCGGGACAGGTAGACCTGGACGATCTCGCGCCCGGCCCGCCCGCCGGTGTTGCGCAGCCGTACCCGGACCGGGAGCGGGCTGCCGGGGGCGGCGTCTCCCGGCACGGAGAGGCCCTCGTAGGACCAGGAGGTGTAGCCGAGTCCGTGCCCGAACCAGTACGCGGGCGGCGTGGGCTGCCGCAGCCAGGCGCGGTAGCCGATGTCCAGGCCCTCGGCGTAGGCGAGCGTCCCGTCCTCGGGGACGGTGGAGACCAGCGCCCGGCCGGCCCAGGTGGTGGGCAGCCGGCCGCCGGGCTCGGCGTGGCCGAACAGGACGTCGGCGAGCCCGTGCCCGGCCTCCTGCCCGGGGAACCAGCTCAGCAGCACGGCCGGCACCCGCTCATGCCACGGCAGGGCGACGGGGCCACCCGAGTTGACGATCACGACGGTGGCCAGGTTGGCCGCCGCCACCGCGCGGACCAGGTCGTCCTGGCGGCCGGGCAGGTCCAGGCACCTGCGGTCGATCCCCTCGCTCTCGACCTCGTCGGTGGTCCCCACCACGACGACGGCCAGGTCGCAGGAGCGCGCGAGCTCGACCGCGGCGGCCAGCTCCACCTCGTCGCCGCGCCGGGGCGGGTCGGCGGCCAGGAACGAGGCGATCCCGGTGCCGGGGTCGAGCCGCCGCCGGAAGACGAGCTCCACCTCCCGGCCCGCGGCCATCGTGAGCCGGGCGCGCCGGTACGGCGGGGACAGGTGCACGGTGGCGGGGTCGTCGGTGTCCCGCTCCACCTCCTCGTCGATCAGGACCCGGCCGTCGGCCTCCAGCAGGACATGGCCCCATCCGGCGACGGCCAGGTCCCAGAGGCCGTCGGCGCCCGGCCTCAGGAGGGCGCGGATCTCGACGGTGGCGGCGGAGTCGTTCCGCGCCGGCTCCGGGATGTGGCCGGTCAGCCGGTGCTCGGCGTGGACTTCCGCGCCGGCGGCGTCCAGCAGCCGGACCAGGACGCCGGGTCCGCCGGTCCGGGGGTTGCGGGCGTTGTCGGTGCCCAGCGGGGTGGGCCGGGCGTCGAGGTGCACGCCGGGGGAGTGGAACACCTCCGCCGTGCCGGACAGCGCGGCGCGGATGCCGTCCAGGGGCGACACGACGGCCTGGGGGTACACCCCCGCGCTGCCGCCGCCCTGGATCCGGGCGGTGGCGGCGTTCGGCCCGAGCACGGCGACCCTGCGCAGGCGCGCGGGGTCCAGGGGGAGCAGCGGGCCGTCGTTGCGCAGGAGCACGGCGCTCGCGGCGACGGCCCGGCGCAGCAGCGCGCGGGCGGCGCGGTGATCCCGCCCTCCCGCGGGGGCCGGGGGAGCGGCGGGGCCGCCGGCCGGGAGATCGAGGTCCAGCGCGCCGACCCGGGCGGCCAGCCGGAGCAGCCGCCGGACCTTGTCGTCGATCGCGGCTTCCGGCACCTCACCCGCGCGCACCGCGGCGACCAGCGCCTCCCCCCACGGGCCCTGCGGCCCCGGCATCGCCAGGTCCTGCGCGGCGCGGGCCGCCGCGGCGGTGGAGCGCACGCCTCCCCAGTCCGACACCACCACCCCGTCGAACCCCCACTCCTGCTTGAGCGGGTCGGCCAGCAGCGGGTTCTCCGACATGGTGCTCCCGTTCACCCCGTTGTAGGCCGACATGACGACCCAGACGCCCGCCGCCACCGCCGCCTCGAAGGGCGCCAGATACAGCTCGCGCAGGGTCCGCTCGTCGACGCGGGCGTCGAGGGTCAGCCGTTCGGTCTCGGAGTCGTTGGCGACGTAGTGCTTGGCGGTGGCCGCCACGCCGCCGGCCTGCACGCCGCCGATGTAGGCGGCGCCGACGCGGCCGGTCAGCAGGGGATCCTCGGAGTAGCACTCGAAGTGCCGGCCGCCGAGCGGCGACCGGTGCAGGTTGAGGGTCGGGGCGAGCAGGACGTGCACGCCCTTGCGCCGCGCCTCGGCCGCCAGCAGCCCGCCCAGCAGCCCGACGAGCTTCTCGTCCCAGGTCGCGGCCAGCGCGGTCGCCGAGGGCAGGGTCAGGGAGGTGCTCCGCTCGTCCCAGCCCTCGCCGCGCACGCCCACCGGGCCGTCGGAGGTCACCATGGCCGACAGCCTGATGTCCGGCTCGGCGTGGGTGCGCCACACGGTCGCCCCGGTGAGCAGCCGTACCTTCCGCTCCAGGTCCAGCTTCTCCACCAGGCGGTCGAGCTCGTCGATGGTCACACGGTTTCCCTTCATCCTTGGAGAGCGCTCTCCGATACGTCTCACAGCGTCACCGTCCCGATGGGTGCTGTCAATGCCGCGGGATGAGGGGGCGATGATGGCGGGCCCGGTCAGCGGCCCGGTGGCCGGATGCCGGCCAGCAGGTCGCGCTGGGCGGCACGGGCCCGCTCGACGGCGGCGGCCAGGGCCCTGGTGCCACGGTCGGCGCCGGAGACCTGCTCGGAGCGGGAGACCATGGCCGACTGCTCCAGGTACTCACGCAGATGGCCGAGGAAGAGCCGGTCGAACGCGGCGCCGCCGGCCGCTCGCATGGCCGCCAGGTCGGCGGCGGTGACCGTGCCGGGCATGTCGTGGCCGGCGTGCACGTCCGTCGGCGGCACTCCGGACCGGGCCAGCGCCTCCCGGAGCCGTCCGAGCTCGGCCAGGTGATCGCCCCTGGTCCGGACGGCCAGCCGCCGGACGGCCGGGTCGTGCCCGCGCTCGGCGCCGAGGTCGAGCAGGGGCAGCGTCCGCTCGTCCATCGGGATCATCAACTGCAGCCACGCCGTGTCGGTGGCGTTGAAGCCGGCCGGGACGGCGGCGGTGGCGGGGGCGGCGGCGGTCCGGGCCTCCGGTCCGTGCCGGTGGCCCGGGACGGCCGCCGTGGAGTGGGCGACGCAGCTGGTCACCAGGCCGGCCGTCAGGGCGGACACGAGGAGCAGGACGACCACGTCGGCGCGTCTCATGCGGGCCTTTCCCGTGTCGGGGGCACGTGCCCGGCCCCGGTCGGCGGGGCCGGGGTCCGGGCACCCGGGGCCGGGCCGGGCACGTGCGGTCAGGGGAGTTCGAAGTTCTCCGTGAGAGCGGCGCCGCGGTGCGGCTTGTACAGGTCGTAACCGCGCGGGTTGCACTGGAGCCCACCGTTGATGCAGTGGGTGACCAGGGCGTTGAGGATGGCGGGGTTGTCCCAGGCGTTGAAGAAGTCGTAGTGCCAGGTGTAGCCGCGCCCGCTGGCCAGCCGCGCCTGGGACAGATCGCCGGACGCCGGGAAGGCGATCTTGAATTCGAGCATCGGCACCGGCACGGGGTTGGTGGCGGGGCAGTAGCCGGCGGCGGGGTAGGCCATGTGGCTCTTGTGGTCGGCGCTGTCGAGGTTGACCCCGTCCCAGCAGCTCGGGGCCTGGTAGCGGACGTTCACCTGGCTGCCCGCCGGGCACGAGGCCGGGATGTCCCAGCTGTGGGAGATGTCGCCGCACTCGAAGCCCTCGACCGCGCCGGGCGCGTCACGGAACTGCTCCAGCGTGGCGGTCGGGCTGCCCACGACGTACCGCAGGCCCTGCGGGAAGGACCGCACCCGCCAGTATTCGAGGATGCCCGACTTGTAGTAGACGACCTGGTTGCCGGTCGGCTGGATCAGCTGGTTGCCCTTGTAGAAGCTCGGGAACCAGTAGGCCGACCTGTCGTGCGGGTTGGTGCACGAGGTGCCGCCGCCCAGGAGCGAGGCCGAGGTGCTGCCCGCGTCGGTCGTGGTGTTGCCGACGAAGGTGTGCATGTGCGAGGCGCCGGGCAGGCCGGGGTAGATGATCGGGTCGTCGGGCCGGTCCGCCGTCCACGAGCAGTTGGCCTGGAACTCGTGGTGCGTCACCTGGTCGGTGAACGTGGGGCTCGGGACCGGGGTGGAGCCGGTGCCGCCGGTGCCGTACACCTTGAACTCCCACAGCGAGTAGCCGTAGCCACCGGAGCGGGCGGTGCCGTACATGCGGACGTAGCGGCCGCTGCCGGAGACGCTGAGGGTCTGGTCGCCGCCGGTGCCGGTGGTGGTGGAGTAGATGTCGGTCCACGACGTGCCGTCGGCCGAGGTCTGGATCTTGAACGCCCTGGCGTGGGCGCCCTCCCAGTCCAGGACGACCTGGGAGAGCGTCGCCGTGGCGCCGAGGTCGACCTGGAGCCACTGGGGGTCGCTGAACGCGCTGGCCCAGCGGGTGCCGCCGAGGCCGTCGAAGGCGGCCCCGGCACCGTACCCGCCGTTCTCGACGGAGGACGCCGTGGCCGGCCTGCCCTGCGAGAGCAGGGTGTCGGCCGCGGTGGCGGGCGTGATGATCGCCAGACCGGCCGCGACCAGCGCGACCAGGGACGCGACGGCCAGTCCTAGCCGGAATCCGACCGGACTTCGGGATGAGTGCATGGCCTCTCCTTCGGTGGGGGGTGCCGTTGGACGGCAGGAGGGAGAGCGCTCTCCGATGAGAGTGTGCTCCGTGACATGAATTGTCAAGGCGCGGGTGCCACCGATCTGAAATCCGCTGTTCATGCCCTTGACGTGGACAATCTTGTGTCAGATGGGGCGGATCCGTGGGCTGTCCTGCAAGAAGACAGATTTTGTAGGTATATATCCGCTTCAGCAAGGTTTCTGGCGCATGAGCGGCGGGTTTCGAACCCGTGAAGAGAAGAACCTTGACACGGCCCGCCCCCCGGGGGACTCTCAGCCAGGAGAGCGCTCTCCCATCCGCCGTCCTGATACGGCAGGCTCCCCCCACTCCGAGGAGAGATCGTGTATCCAGCTCGTAGCTCGGGCCGGTTCCGGTCAGGCCTGGTCATCGCCGCCCTGGCGGGACTGGTCCTTTCCGGCCTGGCGCTCATCAACCCGGCGGCGGCCGACGGGCTGCTCTCGCTGGGCAGCCCGTCGGCCGCTCCCGGGACGTGCGGGACGGAGAACGCGGCACAGGGCAGGCCCGCCTCGGCCTCGTCGACGGAGAACGCCGGCACCCCGGCCTCGGCCGCCTTCGACGGCAACGCGACCACCACCCGCTGGTCCAGCGCCTTCAGCGACCCGCAGTGGCTCCAGGTGGACCTCGGCTCCGCCCAGCCGATCTGCCGGGTGGTCCTGGTCTGGGAGGGCGCCCACGGCAGGGCGTTCAAGCTGCAGACCTCCGACAACGGCACGGACTGGAGCGACGTCTACTCCACCACGACCGGCACCGGCGGCACGCAGACGCTGGAGGTCAGCGGCACGGGCCGGTACGTGCGCATGTACGGCACCGCGCGCGGCACCGGCTACGGCTACTCCCTGTGGGAGTTCCAGATCTACGGCACCACCGGCCCCGGCCCCGATCCCGGTGACTGGAGCGAGGTCTGGAAGGACGACTTCACCGGACCGGCGGGCACCTCGCCGTCTGCCGCCGACTGGATCCTCCGCACCGGCACCCGGTATCCCGGCGGCGCCGCGAACTGGGGCACCGGCGAGGTCGAGACCATGAGCGCCTCCACCGCCAACGTCTATCTCGACGGCACCGGCAAGCTCAACATCAAGGCCGTCAGGGACGGCGCCGGCAAGTGGACCTCGGGACGCGTGGAGACCCAGCGCACCGACTTCGCCCCGCAGCCCGGCGAGCGGCTGAGGTTCACCGCCCGGCTCAAGCAGCCCGACGTGGCCAACGCGACGGGCTACTGGCCCGGCTTCCGGGCGACCGGCGCCGCCTACCGGGGCGACTACAACAACTGGCCGAGCGTCGGCGAGACCGACATCATGACCGACGTCAACGGCCGCAGCCAGCTGTCTAACACGCTGCACTGCGGCACCGCCCCCGACGGCGTGTGCAACGAGTACGGAGGCCGCACCAGCGGCCTGGCCACCTGCGAGGGCTGCCAGAGCGGCTACCACGAGTACACCCAGATCATCGACCGCACCAAGACCGACGAGGAGGTCCGCTTCTACCTCGACGGTGTGCAGACCTGGGTGGTCCGCCAGAGTCAGGTCGGCGTCACCGCCTGGCGGGCCGCCGTCCACCACGGCTTCTACCTCCGCTTCGACCTCGCCATCGGCGGGTCGCTCCCCAACGCGATCGCCGGCCTCACCACCCCCACCCCGGCCACCACCTCGGGCGGCGTCCTGAGCGTGGACTCGGTCTCGGTCTCCAGGAGCACCGGCACGGTCCCCGCGGCCATGACCGACCCGGCCGTGCCGGCCGGGCCGAGCAAGGTCCGGGTGACCGGCTCGCAGGGCAGCTGGCAGCTCCAGGTGAACGGCCAGCCGTTCGAGATCAGGGGCCTCACCTACGGCCCGCCCCAGGCCGCCGCCGACGGCTACATGCGCGACCTGAAGGCGATGGGCGTCAACACCATCCGCATCTGGGGCGTGGACGACGCCAACACCCCGGCGCTGCTGGACACCGCCGCGCGGCACGGCATCAAGGTGATCGTCGGGCACTGGCTCAACCAGGGCGCCGACTACGCGGGCGACACCGCCTACAAGACGAACGTCAAGAACGAGATCGTCGCCCGGGTCAACGCCCTCAAGGGCCGCCAGGGCGTGCTCATGTGGGACGTGGGCAACGAGGTCATCCTCACCATGCAGGACCACGGCCTGCCGGCCGACGTGGTCGAGCGGCGGCGCGTCGCCTACGCGAAGTTCGTCGACGAGCTCGCCCAGGCCATCCACGCCGCCGACCCCGACCATCCGGTCACCTCCACCGACGCCTACACCCACGCCTGGACCTACTACAAGGCGCACTCGCCGGCCCTGGACCTGCTCGCGGTCAACTCCTACGGCGCCATCCACACCGTCAAGCAGGACTGGATCTCCGGCGGGTACGGCAGGCCGTACATTGTCACCGAGGCCGGCCCGGACGGCGAGTGGGAGGTCCCCGACGACGTCAACGGCGTCCCCGCCGAGCCCACCGACCTCCAGAAGCGGGCGCAGTACACCGCCGGCTGGAACGCGATCAAGAGCCACCCCGGCGTCGCGCTCGGAGCCACCGAGTTCCACTACGGCCTGGAGAACGACTTCGGCGGCGTGTGGCTCAACACCTTCACCGGCGGCTGGCGGCGGCACGGCTACCACGCGCTCAATCAGGCCTACTCCGGGCAGCCGTCGGCGAACACGCCGCCGGAGATCACCTCCATGACGGTCGGCTCGCAGACCGCCGTGCCGGCCGGCGGCACGTTCACCGTCGAGGCCGCCGTCTCCGACCCGGACGGCGACCGGATCCGCTACAACCTGATGTTCAGCGACAAGCACGTCACCGGCGACCGGGGCTTGCGCAACGTCACCTTCACCCAGACCGGTCCCGGGAAGTTCTCGGTGACCGCCCCGGAGCGGATGGGCGTCTGGAAGGTCTACGTCTACGCCTTCGACGGGCACGGCAACGCCGGCATCGAGCAGCGGTCCTTCCGCGTGGTGCCGCCCAGGGTCGACGGCGTCAACGTGGCGGCGGGCAAGGCGACCACCGCCTCCTCCTACCAGGCCACCGGCGACGGCGCCCCGTTCCTGCCCGCCAGGGCCACCGACGGAGACTTCGGCACCCGCTGGGCGAGCGAGTGGAGCGACCCCCAGTGGATCCAGGTGGACCTCGGCGCGCTCACGCCCGTCAAGCACGTCCAGCTCGGCTGGGAGGGCGCCTACGGCAAGGCCTACCAGATCCAGACCTCGGCCAGCGGCTCGGACTGGAGCACCGCCTACTCGACCACGGCCGGTGACGGCGGGTTCGACAGCGTCGACCTCAACGTCTCGGCCAGATACCTCCGCCTGAACCTCACCCAGCGCGGCACGGCGTACGGCTACTCGCTCTACGAGTTCGGCGTCTACCGCTAGCCCCGGCCGCCGCCGGCCCGTACACCCGCGGACACCGGAGGCGCCCCCGCATCTCGACTGCCGCCCTCTATCACCCCCTGAGATCCGAAAGCGGACAGACATGAGACTCAGACCCACCGGGACCGCGCTCGTGGTCCTGGCCGGCCTGCTGGCCGTACCCGCACTCACCATCCCCGCGCACGCCGCCGACGTCCTGCTCTCGCAGGGCAGGAGCACGACGGCCTCGTCCACGGAGAACAACGGCACCGCGCCGGGCAACGCGGTGGACGGCGACACCGGCGGCCAGTGCGAGACCGCCGACGCCGCGCTGAACGGGCCCGCCGTCGCCTCCTCCGTCCAGAGCGACGGCTATCTCGCCGGGAACGCCTTCGACGGCGACACCGGGACCCGCTGGTCCAGCGCCGCCGCGGACCCGCAGTGGCTCCAGGTCGACCTCGGCTCGGTCAAGGAGATCTGCAAGGTAGACCTGTCCTGGGAGGCCGCCTACGGCAGGGACTTCAAGATCCAGGCCTCGGCCGACGGCGCCGCCTTCAGCGATCTGAAGACGGTTACCGGCGCCACCGGTGGCACCGCCTCCTACGAGGTGACGGGCTCGGGCCGTTACCTCCGCATCCACGGGACGGCCCGCGGCACCGGCTACGGCTACTCACTGTGGGAGGTCGGTGTGCACACCAGGGGCGACGGCGGACCGCCGCCCGGCGGCGGCGACCTCGGCCCGAACGTGAAGGTCTTCGACCCGTCCATGCCGGCCTCCGCCATCCAGGCCCAGATAAGGCAGATCTTCACCCAGCAGGAGTCGGCCCAGTTCGGCAACGGACGGTACGCGCTGATGTTCAAGCCCGGAAGCTACGACGTCAACGTCGACGTCGGCTTCTACACCTCGGTCCACGGTCTCGGGCGCAACCCCGACGACGTCACCGTCAGGGGCGTGAGCGTCGACGCCGGCTGGTTCAACGGCAACGCGACCCAGAACTTCTGGCGCTCCACCGAGAACCTGTCGGTCACCCCCTACGACGGCACCAACCGGTGGGCGGTCGCCCAGGCCGCGCCGTTCCGCCGCATGCACGTCCGCGGCGGGCTCAACCTGGCGCCGTCCGGCTACGGCTGGGCCAGCGGCGGCTACATCGCCGACAGCAAGATCGACGGCACCGTCGGCCCGTACTCGCAGCAGCAGTGGTACACCCGTGACAGCTCGATCGGCGGCTGGACCAACAGCGTCTGGAACATGACCTTCTCCGGCGTCGAGGGGGCTCCCGCCGACAGCTTCCCCGAACCGCGCTACACGACGCTGAACACCACCCCGGTCAGCCGGGAGAAGCCGTACCTGTATCTGGACGGCAACGACTACAAGGTGTTCGTCCCGGGCAAGCGCACGGACGCGCGCGGCACCACCTGGGCGGGCGGCTCCACCCCGGGCACCTCCGTCCCGCTCACCCGGTTCTACGTCGCCAAGCCGGGCGTCACGGCCGCGACCCTGAACCAGGCGCTCGCCCAGGGGCTGCACCTGCTGTTCACGCCGGGCATCTACCACCTCGGCCAGACGCTCAACGTGACCAGGGCGGACACCGTCGTCATGGGTCTCGGCCTGGCGACGCTGGTCCCGGACAACGGGGTCACCGCGATGAAGGTGGCCGATGTGGACGGGGTGAAGCTGGCCGGCTTCCTGATCGACGCCGGCCCGGTCAACTCGCCGACGCTCCTGGAGATCGGCCACCAGGGCGCGGCCGCCGACCACGCCGGCAACCCCATCACGGTGCAGGACGTGTTCGTCCGGATCGGCGGCCAGTTCGCCGGGAAGGCGACCACCAGCGTGGTGGTCCACAGCGACGACACGGTCATCGACCACACCTGGATCTGGCGGGCCGACCACGGCGACGGCGTCGGCTGGAACGTCAACGCCGCCGACTACGGCCTGCGGGTCTACGGCGACGACGTGCTGGCCACGGGCCTGTTCGTCGAGCACTTCAAGAAGTACAACGTGGAGTGGTCCGGCGAGCGAGGCCGGACGATCTTCTTCCAGAACGAGCTGCCCTACGACCCGCCCAACCAGGCCGCGTTCATGAACGGGAACATCAAGGGCTGGGCCGCCTACAAGGTCGCCGATTCGGTGAACGTCCACGAGGGCTGGGGCCTGGGCAGCTACTGCGTCTTCACCTCCGACCCGACCGTCGAGGTGGACCACGGCTTCGAGGTCCCGGTGAGGCCCGGCGTGAGGTTCCACAGCCTCCTGGTCGTCTCACTCGGCGGTAAGGGCCGCTACAACCACGTCGTCAACGACACCGGCGGCCCGGCTTACGGCACCGGGACGATCCCCTCCACGGTCACCGCCTATCCCTGATCTCCGCCTCCGGCCGCGCGCACGTCGGGGCGGCACCACCCCCCGGTGCCGTCCCCACGGAGGGCTCCGGCGACCGCCCCCGGCCGGGGACGGTCGCCGCTGTCACCGGTCCGGGGGAGCGGGGTACGGCCCCGGGAGACCGCCGTGGCGAGACGGCGGTCTCCCGGTCCGGCTCAGCCGCGCCAGCCGCCGCCGTCCACCCCGCCCGGGACCTCGGCGGTGGGATCGTAGGGGGTGCGGGTGAAGACGAAGGTGTTGAGGTCGAGGTGGCCGGGCGAGCCGTCGGCCCGGCGGACCAGGCGCAGCGTCTCACCGGCGTAGTAGCCGTCCAGCCCGAGCCAGGTGCCGTCGGCCTGGGCGGCGAACCGGGAGGCCCGGCCGGGGCCGCCGATCGGGTCGAGGGAGATGCCGCGCTCCGGCAGCAGCCGCAGCGTGTAGGCGCTGGGCCCCCAGTACCACGGGCCGGTCAGCTCCAGCAGGTCGGCGTCCGCCGCGACGGGCTCCCACTCGGCCGGCAGTCGCGGCTCGTGCTCGTCGAGGATGGCCAGCAGCTCGGTCAGCAGGGTGCGGCTCACCCCGGAGGTGGTGTTGGCCATGAACAGCACGCCCACCCGGTCGGCCGGGTCGGCCCACACCGTGGCCAGGAAGCCCGGCATGGAACCGGAGTGACCGGCCAGGCGGCGCCCGCCCGCCCGGGCCAGCTGCAGGCCCAGGCCGAACCCGCCGGTCCAGGCGTCGCCGTCGTCGACGATCGCCGGCTCGCGCATCTCGGCCAGCGTGGCCGGGTCGAGGACGCCGGCGGTGTCACCGGCCAGGAACGCCGCCCACCGGGCGAGGTCGCCGGGGGTGGACCACAGCTGCCCGGCCGGGGCCATGGCGACCGCGTCGTGCTCGGGCTCGGGCAGCAGCACGTCCGCCCACGGGTGCACGGCGTAGCCGGTGGCGTGCGGGGCGAGCGGCCGGGGCGTGGTCCGCCGCATGCCCAGCGGCTCCAGGATCTCCGCCTGCACGGCCTGCGCCCAGGTCACGCCCCGGTGCCGGGCGACCAGCTCGCCCAGCAGGGCGAAGCCCAGGTTGGAGTAGTGGAAGCGGCGGCCGGGCCGGTGCCGGGCGGTCGCCGGGCCGAGCAGCCCGATGAGCTCCTCCAGCGGCATGCCCGGCGTCCGCTCCCACCACTGGCCGGGCGGCTCGGCGGTCAGCCCGGCGGTGTGCGACAGCAGCTGGGCGATGGTCACGTCACCGACCGGTGTGCCGGGGACGTGCTTGCCGATCGGGTCGAGCAGGTCCACGCGGTCCTCGTCGCGCAGCCGCATGACCACGGTGGCCACCATGCTCTTGGTGATGGAGCCGATCCGGTACTGGGTGGCCTCGGTGGGCGCGGTCCCCTCGACCCGGCCGCGCGAGCCGTACCAGGCGATCCGCCCGTCGCGCACCACGGCCGCCGCCAGGGACGGCAGCCGCGACCCGGCCTGCTCCACCGCGATCCTCCGCAGCAGCGCGCGAGCCGTACTCTCCAGAACCGGCGACATCAGATGACCCTTCCCCGACACGACGTGACGCCCCCAAGGCTAGTGCCGGGCGAGCCCGGCCAACATCCCCGGCAGCTCCCGCCGGTGTGTCACGGTCAGCCGCCGCGTCGCACGGGTGATCGCCACATACAGATCATGGCCGCCCATCGGTGTCTGAGCCAGGATCTCGCCGGGCTCGACGACCACCACGGCGTCGAACTCCAGCCCCTTGGAGGCGGTGACGGTCAGGACCGCGACGGAGGAGTCCAGGATGTCGTCGTGGCCGGGGAAGAGCGCGGCGATCCGGGGATGACGGGCGTCGGGGACGACGACGGCCAGGCGGCCCTCACCGATTCGCGCGAGCTCGCCCTCGACCAGGGCCGCCAGGGCGCCCGGGGCGTCGGGGTCGAGGAGCACGGCGCGCGGCGGGCTCCCGCCCTCGCGGACCGACTCCGGGGGCCGCCGGCCGGGCGCGACCGCCGCGAGCACGTCGGCGGCCACTTTCATGATCTCCGCCGGGGTCCGGTAGTTGACCAGCAGGCGTTCCTCCCGCCAGCGGCCCCTGACGTAGCGGTCGAGCATCTCGCCCCAGGACCGCGCCCCGGCCGCCGACCCGGTCTGGGCGATGTCGCCCACGACGGTCAGCGACCGGGACGGGATCCGGCGCATCACGGTCCGCCAGGCCATCGCCGACAGTTCCTGCGCCTCGTCCACGATGACGTGCCCGTAGGCCCAGCGCCGGTCGGCTCCGGCCCGCTGGGCGGTGGTCATGGCCGGCTCGGGCCTCTCGTGACGTGCGGCCAGCGCGGCGGCCTCCATCATCCGGTCCTCCAGCAGGCCGGTGAACTCCAGCACGCCCAGCGCGTACCGCTCCCCGGCCTCGCGCTCCTGCTCGGCGAGCTCCCGGGCCGCCCCGGTCTCGGTCTCCTCCTCGCCGAGGAGCTCGGCGGCCTCGTCCAGCAGCGGGACGTCGCCGACCGTCCACGGCCTGCCGTACGGCCGCAGCAGGCTCTCCCGCTCGGCCCGCGACAGGCCGGGCGCGGCCGAGGCGAGCGCGCCGGCGTCGGTGAGCAGGTCGGAGATCAGGCGCTCGGGGGTGAGCCGCGGCCACAGCGCGTCCAGTGCCTCGCGCACGGACGGCTGCGCCCACAGGACCTTGCGGGCGTGGCGCAGACCCTCCTCGTCCATCGGCCGGTCCAGCTGGGCGGCCTCGTCCAGGGCGAGCGCGCCGAGCATGGAGACGAGGAACAGCTTGCGGGCCACGTTGTGCGGGCGGCGGGCGGCCCTGGCCCGGTCCCGGGCGGCCTCGCAGGCGGCGTGGTCCACCCGCAGCGTCATCCGCTCGACCACGACCTCCACCCCGCCGCGCACCGAGGTCCGCAGCACGACCGGGACCTCAAGGTCGCCGTCGGGGACGCGCTGGCGGTCACGGAGCGCCGTGGCGATCACCTCGGCCATCCGCAGGTCGCCCTTGACCACGGCGGTGGGCGGGTCGTCGGTCGCGGTGGCGCGCACACCGGGATACAGCTCGCCGACGGCCGAAAGCACCACGTCGGTCTCGCCGAGGGAGGGCAGCACCTGGCCGATGTATCGGGAGAACAGCGTGTTGGGGCCCACCACCAGCACGCCCCGTCGTTCCAGGACGGCGCGGTGGGCGTACAGCAGGAAGGCGGCCCGGTGCAGCGCGGCGACGGTCTTGCCGGTGCCGGGACCGCCCTGGACCACCAGGGCGCCCGGCAGGCCGGACCGGATCACCCGGTCCTGCTCGGTCTGTATGGTGGCCACGACCTCGTTCATCCGGCCGGTACGGCTGCGCCGCAGGGCGGCCATGAGCGCGGCCTCGCCGACCAGCGTGCGGCGGTCGCCGTCACTGAGGCGCTCCAGGTCGAACACCTCGTCGTCGAGGTCGACCACGGTGCGGCCGTCGGTGTGCAGGTGACGGCGGCGCACCAGCGTGCCGGGGTCACCCGGGGTGGCGGTGTAGAAGGCGCGGGCGGCCGGGGCGCGCCAGTCGGTGAGGACGATGTCGTGGTCGGCGCCGCGCAGGCCGATCCGGCCGATGTAGCAGGTCTCGCCGCCGGTGTCGTTGACCCTTCCGAAGCACAGGCCGCGCTCGACTCCCGACAGCCGGGCCAGGCGGCGGGCGTGCTCGCCGGCGGATACCTCCCGCTCGACTCTGGCCTGGTGGAGCCCGCCGGGCTCGCCGCGCGCGTATATCCGGCCGAGGTCGGCGCGGACCTGCTCCCTGACGGCGTCAAGGCGGTCGTAGAGGGTGGTGACGTAGGACTGCTCGGCGCGCAGCGCTCCGGCGCGGGCGGAATCGTGTTGACGGGACTCCATCTCTTTGGTAGACTCCTGTCTAATGGGATTTTTGTAAGCTTTGTGGGCGATTGAGCATAGCGCTCTCGCCGCTCCCCGTCACTCCCTGTCCGGCCGCGCCTTCCGGCCGTCGGACGGTCATCGGCGATCCGCTCGCCTCTCTCCGCGCCGATCGCCCCCGCCGCCCGGCCGGGCGGCGGGGGCGATCGGCGGTGGGATCACGGGTTGTCGACGCCGATCCAGTTGACGTGCCACTGGAAGGTCTGCGCGACGGCGGGAGTGATGGGGCTGCTGTCGCTCCAGCGGACGTAGAGGCGGAATCCGGTCGTGGTGGGGCTGTAAACGGCGCTGGTGCCCGTCAGCGCCCAGTGGTCGCCGGTGCCGCCGACGGAACTCGTGTAGACCGGGGTGCCGGTGAAGTTCGCCGAGGTGGTGTCGACATCGATGTAGAGACCGGTGTTGTTCCCGTAGGACTCCCAGCCCTCTCCGGGCGTCGTCTTCCCGGCCGCGACCCGCTGGCTCGTCTTCGCCGCCGCTGTCACCTCGGCCGCCACCTGTTTGGCGGCCGGGCGGTCATCGGCGTGCGCGCTCGCCCCTGTCACCAGGACGGCGCCGAACGCCAGGGCGGCGGACAGGGCGACGGTCGTGGACCTCACGATGGCCATGTGTTCTCCTTCGGTTCTCAGTCAAGTCCTCGGCGGTCATGACCTCGGAGAGGCGCTGTCCGCAGGTGCGCGCAGCGCCTGCCATGGCGTCTGAGGACGCAAACGATCATCACTGATGGTAGTCATCTTGCAACCGAATGTCGTTGAATGCCGCTGTTTGACGGCGTGCCGTCGGTTGGTGCGCATACGGGCACGCTCTGCCGGGCCGGGCGCCGCCCTTCGGGTGCGTGAGATCGCGCGAAAACAGTAGTGTCCATCCAAAATTACAGTGACATCAAAATTGTCGTCTAAGGTGGGGCGGTGACCTTCACCTCCGACATCCGCCCCGGCGCCCCTCTGGACGTCGGGAACCGCATCGCACAGCTCCGCAATCCAGGGCGACCCCGGAAGGAGCGGCGGTGAGCCGGCCGGACGACACCGTCGACGGCGACGTGATCGAGGTCGTCGGGGCCCGCACCCACAACCTGCAGGACGTCGGCGTCGTCTTCCCCAAGAACAAGATCGTCGCCTTCACCGGCGTCAGCGGCAGCGGCAAGACCTCACTCGCCATCGACACCGTGCACGCGGAGGCCCAGCTGAGATACCTCAACGGCATCTCGCCGTTCTTCCGCCAGTTCATCTCACCCAAGGACCGCCCGCAGGTCGACCGGATATCCGGGCTGGGCGCGACCCTGGCGGTGGACCAGCGCCGGCTGAACCGGAGCCCGCGCTCCACCCTCGGCAGCATCACCGGGTTGAACGACTTCCTCGGCCTGCTGTTCGCCCGGCTGCCGGCGCTGGGGCCCGAAGCCCGGGAGTTCCCCGAGCTACGCGGGCTGACCAGTGCTTATTTCGACCGGTACAGCATGGAAGGCCGCTGCAGGGAGTGCGGCGGCATGGGCGCCACGGTGAGCCCGGCCGAGGACCGGATCGTGACCCGCCCCGACCTCCCGCTGCTCGCGGGCGCCGGGACGTGGTTCGGCCGGGCCGGCTCCGGGGAGTCCCTGGCGCTGCCCGCCCTCGCCGAGCGGTACGGCGCGGACCTCGGCCTGCCCTGGCGCGAGCTGCCCGAGGAGTTCCGGCAGGCGGTGCTCCACGGCACGGGCGACGTGCCGGTCACCTACAAGATCACCACCAGGCAGAAGAAGACGGGCGCCGAGATCACCTTCGAGCGCAGCGTGCCGCTGAAAGGAGCGGTCCTCGAAGTCTCCAGGCTCTACGACGCCGCGGGCACCGACAGGGCCAAGGAGCACTACGCCCGGTTCATGCGCCGGATCGAGTGCCCGGCGTGCGGCGGCACCGGCTTCGGCGAGGTCGGTCTCACGATCAAGCTCGGCGGCCTGGTCTATCCCGAGGTGATCAGGCTCCCCGTCGAGGAACTGCGCGGATGGGTGGACGCGGTCGGTCCGACGCTCACCCCGATGCAGCGGGAGGTGGCCGACACCGTCCTGCCCGACCTGGCCCGCCGCGTGCGGCTGCTGGTCGAGCTGGGCCTCGGGCACCTCCAGGTCACCCGCACCGCCCCGTCGATGTCGGGCGGAGAGCTGCAGCGGGCCCGGGTCGCCGCCCAGCTGAACACGGACCTGACCGGGATCGTCTTCGTCCTCGACGAGCCGAGCGCGGGCCTGCACCCCGCCGACAAGCGCCCGTTCCGCGAGATCCTCCGCGAGCTGCGCGACGCGGGCAACACCGTCCTGCTCGTGGAGCACGACCCTGAGCTGATCGCCCTGGCCGACTGGGTGGTGGACATCGGCCCCGGGGCCGGGCGCGAGGGCGGCAGGCTCGTCGCGTCCGCCCCGCCGTGGGAGCTGAGCCGCGACGGGCGGTCGATCACCGGCGCCTACCTCGGCGGGCGCGGTCCCCGGGTCCGCCGGGCCCGGCGGTCCGACCCCGCCGCGGCGCCCCGGCTCGCCCTGATCGGCGTCGATGCGCACAACGTCCGCCTGGACCGGGTGGAGATCCCCCTTCACGTGCTCACCTGCATCACCGGGGTCAGCGGCAGCGGCAAGAGCAGCCTGCTGCACCAGGCGCTCGGCGCGGGCCTCGACGCCGTCCTCCGCGGCGAGCGCCCGGAGGCCGTCGCCCGGATCGAAGGCGCCGGGCGGCTCGACTGGGTGACGGTGGTGGACCAGAACCCGATCGGGCGCACGCCGCGCTCCAGCCCGGCCACCTACATCAAGGCGTTCGACACGATCCGCAAGCTCTACGCCGCCACTCCGGAGGCCAGGAGCCGTGGGCTCGGCGCGGGGGCGTTCTCCTTCAACTCCTCCGGTGGCCGTTGCGAGACGTGCGCCGGATACGGCAGGCGCCAGGTGGACCTGCACTTCATGCCGGACATGTGGGTCGTGTGCGACGTCTGCGAGGGGCGCCGCTTCACCCCCGAGCTGCTCGCCGTCACCTATCGCGGCAAGGCCGTCGACCAGGTGCTGGAGATGACCGTGGACGAGGCGGCGGACTTCTTCGGCGGATCGGCCGGCCTCGCCGCCACGTTGCGCGCCGCCCAGCAGGCGGGTCTGGGCTATCTCCGGCTCGGCCAGAGCGCGACCGAGCTCTCCGGCGGTGAGGCGCAGCGCCTGAAGCTGGCCAACGCGATCCTGCTGGGCGGCGGGGGCCGCGGCCGCGGCCTGGTGATCCTCGACGAACCGGTCACCGGCCTGCACCCGTCCGACGTGCAGCGCATGGTCGACGCGTTCGACACGCTGCTCGCGGCGGGCAGCTCGGTCGTCATCGCCGAGCACGACCTGCACGTCGCCGCCTGCGCCGACTGGATCATCGACATGGGGCCGGGCGCCGGCGACAGGGGCGGGCGGATCCTCAACCAGGGCCCTCCGGCGACGATCGCGGCCGGCCCCGGTGTGACCGCGGAGTATCTGCGGCCCCTCGTCACGGGCTGAGCGCGGGCGTCCACCCGCCTGCCGGGCGTCCACCCGCCTGCCGGGCGGGCGGCACGTAGGCCGCCTCGGGCGGCAGCCGGAAGGTGACCCGGTGCTCCTGCCTGAGACGCCCTCGGCGGCCTCGCCGTCCGGGCCGTAGACGCGGACCTACGCGGAGAAGACGTTGCCCGGCCTGAAGCCGTCGCCGGCGTGCTCCGGCACCCCACCTGCCGGACTCCGGGACCGTGGCCCTGTACGAGTGCAAGGTCGGCGACCACACCCTCCTCACCACCGACGGTGGCTGCGAGGGGCAGTTCCCCATGGGGCCGGTCGGCCACGCCTACACCACACAGGTGAGCGGCTCGGTGCCGCTCTACCGCTGCCGCAACACGGTCAACGGTGACCACCTCATCACCAACCAGGCCGGCTGCGAGGGGTGGACCTACGAGTCGCGGCTCGGTTACGTGCTGCCCTGACCATGGGCGACCGGGCCGGGCCAGGCCGCCCGGCCTGGCCCGGTCGCCCATATCGGGGCGCCCGCCGGCGCCCGACGTCCCAGGTGGAGGTCCCACCCGGGCGACGACGGAGGCGCCGCCGGCGCCGCGCGGACGGCCTCGTTCCCGGACGACGGTTCAGGTCAGGCTAGGGTCGGGCGCATGCCGGACTCCGAAACGATCGCCACCGAACTGACCATCGGGGAACTGTCGGCGCGCAGCGGTGTGCCCACCTCCGCGCTGCGCTTCTACGAGCGGCAGGGACTCATCGCCAGCCGTCGCACGGCCGGCAACCAGCGCCGCTACCACCGCAGCACGCTGCGCCGGGTGGCGTTCATCCGCGCCTCGCAGAGCGTCGGCATGCCCCTGTCGGTGATCGGCGAGGCGCTGGGATTCCTCCCGGAGGGCGTCCCGCCCACCCGGGAGTTCTGGATCAGGGCGTCGGTGTGCTGGAGCGAGGAGATCAACGCCCGCATCGAGAAGATGGAGCGGATGCGCGACCGTTTCACCGAGTGCATCGGCTGCGGCTGCCTGTCCTTCGAGCAGTGCGGGCTGGTCAACCCCGGTGACACCCTTGCCGAACAGGGCCCCGGGCCCCGGCGCCTCTGATCAGAGGCGCCGGGACCGGCCAGGGCGGCGGGGCGCCGGGGGGAGCCGGTCGCGGAGTAGGCTCACCTCCCATGGACGTCACCGAAACCCGACGGAGCCTGCTGGGCAGGCTGCTCCCGGACGACGATCTGGCGGCTCTCCCCGTTCACCGGGGGCAGTTCCACGACGTGGTGATCGGCGCGGAGCGGGTCGTCTGCTTCGCCCGGACCGGGGCGGCCGGCGGCCGGCTGCCCCAGCGGGCCGCCGTGCTGCGGACCCTCTCCGGCCTCGACCTCGGTGTCCGCACCCCCGAACCGCTGGCCGTCGGAGACTCCCGGGCCGGCGCCGGCGCGCCGTACCTGCTGCTCAGCCGGATCCCCGGTGCGCCGCTGGCTCCGGAGGAGCTCCGCTCCCGCGAGGTCGCCGGCGCGGTGGCCGCCCAGTACGCCGCCCTGTTCACCAGGCTCGCGGCGGCGGGCTCGGAGGGGGCGGTGCGCGAGGCCCTGCCGCGCGTGCCGCGAGACAGGTGGCGGGTGTTCGCCGGGGAGGTGCGGGCGGAGCTGTTCACGTTCATGTCCGCCGCCGGCCGTGAGCGGGCCGAGCGGGAGCTCGCGGCCCTGCGCGACCTTCCCCACCTCACCTCCGCCGTGGTGCACGGCGACCTCGGCGGCGAGAACGTGCTGTGGGAGAGGCGGGACGGGCTGCCCCGGTTGAGCGGTGTGGTCGACTGGGACGACGTCTGCCTGGGGGATCAGGCCGAGGACCTCGCGGCCGTCGGGGCCAGCTACGGCACGGCGTTGCTGGAGGAGGTGCTCTCGCGCGTCGGAGCGCGGTCCGGCCTGACCGCGCGGATCTCGGCGATCCGCGGCACATTCGCGCTCCAGCAGGCTCTCTACGCGGCACGGGACGGTGACCGGGAGGAGATGGACGACGGCCTGAGCGGCTACCGCACGGCACGCTCGGCGACCCACCGGTAGCCGCCCACGGCTCTCCCCTGACCGACACCGCGGCCCCGCCCCGTCCGTGCCGCCCGGACTGTCGCACCCACCGGTTAGTGTCCTGAGGTGAGATGCTGCACATGATCCCGGGGAGCGTACGGTGACCGTGCTCGCGAAGCCGTACCCGACGGACGTGGACGCCTCCGTCGAGCAGCTGATATACGTCCGTGACGACGAATACACGGTCGCGCGGATGAGCGCCGAGAGCCTGGCCGGGTTCGTCGCCTCGGGTCGGGCGCTGGCCGGGGTGCAGCCGGGGGAGACGCTGCGGCTGGCCGGGGAGTGGGAGGAGCACCCGCGCCACGGCAGCCGCCTGGTGGTCAAGCAGTGCGAGCGGGTGGTCCCCTCCACCGTGCGCGCCATCACGCTCTACCTCGGATCGGGCCTGATCCGCGGGATCGGGCCGCGGCTCGCCCACGCCGTCGTCAGCCACTTCGGCGAAGAGACGCTCACGGTCATCGACACCGAGCCGGAGCGCCTCACCGAAGTCGTCAACATCGGCGCCGCGCGGCAGGCGCAGATCGTCCAGGCGTGGGCGGAGCAGAAGGCGGTCGCCGCGCTGATGGTCGCCCTGCAGGGCTTCGGGATCAGCCCGCTGCTCGCGGCCAAGATCTACCAGGTCTACGGCAACGACTCGTGCGACATCCTCACCCGCGACCCCTACCGGCTGATCGGCCAGGTCAGGGGGATCGCCTTCCACACCGCCGACCGGATCGCACTGCGGTCGGGGGTGCCGGAGCACAGCCCACAGCGGATCAAGGCGGCGGTCCTGGACCGGCTGGAGGTGGCGGCCGCCCGCGACGGGCACTGCTTCCTGCCGCTGCCCGCCCTCCTGGCCGCGGTGGCCGACCTGGTCGGCCAGGAGGAGGGGCCGATCCGCCGGGCGGTCGACGCGCTGGTCGCCGAGCACCGGGTGGTCGTCGAGGCGTCGCCGGCCGGCCCCGGCCAGGTGGCGTACGCCAAGGAGCAGCACAGCCGCGAGGTCGCGCTGGCGGCGCAGCTGACCAGGCTCCTGCGGGCCCGTTCGACGTTGCCGCTGCGCGCGTTCGCCGACGACGAGGGGCTGGCGGAGGACCAGCGGGTGGCCGTGAACCTGGCGCTGACCAGCACCGTGTCCGTCCTGACCGGCGGTCCCGGCTGCGGCAAGAGCCACACGGTGAAGGTGATCGCGGCGACCGTGCGGGCGATGGGCGGCACGGTGACCCTGACCGCGCCGACGGGCAAGGCGGCCAAGCGCCTGTCGGAGCTCACCGGCCTGCCCGCGATGACCGTGCACCGGATGCTGGCCCAGCAGCCGGAGCGGGAGGAGGGCACGCTGTTCCAGCAGTCTCCCGCGCAGGCGGATCTGATCGTCGTCGACGAGGCGTCGATGCTGGATCTGCAGCTGGCCACCCGGCTGACGGCCGCGATCCCGGCGGGCAGCCACCTGCTGCTGGTCGGCGACAGCGACCAGCTCCCCAGCATCGGGCCCGGCAGCGTGCTGGCCGATCTGCTGCGCGTGGCGGAGATCCCGCGCATCCGGCTGACCCAGGTCTTCCGGCAGGCGCAGGACAGCGGGATCGTCCAGGCCGCCCACCGGATCCGGGCGGGCGAGCTGCCCACGCTGCCCGGCCGGGGCGGCTTCTGGTTCGAGGAGCTCGACGACCCGGAGCAGGTGGCCGCGCGGGTGGTCCATCTGGCGACGGAGGCGATCCCCCGCAAGCAGAACATCGGCAGGGACCAGATTCAGGTGCTGTGCCCGATGCGCAAGGGCGCGACGGGCGCCACGGAGCTCGGCCGCAGGCTGCAGGAGCGGCTGAACCCGGCGCGCGAGGGCACGGCCGAGCACTGGTCGGGCCCGTCGGTCTTCAGGGTGGGCGACCGCGTCATGCCGATCCGCAACAACTACGACAAAGGCGTGTTCAACGGGGAGAGCGCCACGGTCACCGCGGTGAACCCGCAGGAGCGGCTGGTGGAGATCCGCACCGACGACGGGGAGAGCGTGGAATACACCTTCGGCGAGCTGGACGAGCTGACCCACGCCTACGCGATCAGCGTGCACCGCTCCCAGGGCAGCGAATACCCGTTCGTGGTGGCGCCGATCGTGGCCGAGGCCGGAGGCGTGATGCTGCAGCGCAAGCTGCTGTACACCCTGGTCACCAGGGCGGAGTCGTGGGTGGTGCTCGTCGGCCAGCGCGAGGCGCTGGAGCTGGCCGTGCACCGCCTCGGCCGGCGCAGGAACACCGGCCTGGCCCTCCGGCTCGCCCTCGGCTGCGCGGGCCCGAGCGTGCCCGGGGGAGCCGGACCGGGACAGGACGGGTGAGCCGGGGCGCCCGCCGGCCTGCCCGGGCCGGCGTCACCTCCGGCGCGGACTCCTCCTCCGGGGACGGGAGGAGGAGGGCGGGGCCGGCGTGTCCGAGGACTGCCAGTGCGCCGGGCGGGTGAGCGTAGGCGGCAGCGCGGTGGCGGCGTCGCCCCTGGCCGCGTTGAGCTGGGACTGGGTCAGGAAGATGCTCCCGGTGAGGTCGGCGCCCCTGAGGTCGGCGCCTCTGAGGTCGGCCCCGATGAGGTCGGCCACCCTGAGGTCGGCGCCTCTGAGGTCGGCCCCGATGAGGTAGGCGCCTCTCAGGTTGGCGCCTCTGAGGTCGGCGCCCCTGAGGTCGGCCCCGATGAGGTCGGCGCCTCTGCGGTCCTTCTTCTGGCGGCCGGCTCCGGCCCGTACGAGCTCGCTCGTACGCAGCAGCAGGGCGCTGACCTCCTGCCGGTGCGCTGCCACGTCCAGCTCCATGAGGGAGTCGGGGCTGTCGCGGGTGAGACGCTCGGTCGTGTCGAGCGCGAGGCGGATCTCCTCGTGGAGCGGGAGGGCCGGCCGCAACGTCAGCGCCTCGGTCAGATACCAGAGCAGCTCATGGAGCTGCCGCATGATCGGGAACACCTCGAACATCTGCCGTGCGGCCTGCGGGGCCCGGCGCCAGTCCTGTCCGCCGAAGGTGAGCTGGGTGACCTTCTGTCCCGCGCCGAAGCAGTCGTAAACGGTGCAGCCCGGGAAGCCCCGCTGCCGGAGGCGTGAGTGAATGCCACAGCGGAAGTCCGGCTGCAGGTTGGCGCACGGCTGCCCGGCCGCTTTGTCGACCGCGAAGTCCGCCGAGGCCGAGAAGGGCAGCGCGACACAGCACAGCCCCGAGCAGCTCTCGCAGTCGGCTCGCAGGCTGAGCAGGTCGGCGCCGGGGACGGGGCGCGCGGGTTCGTGCGTCTCGGACAACGTGCGTGGTCTCCTCTTACGTCATGGACGGCGTTTCCCAGCTCTGAGGTTACGGCCCTTCAGCACTCCGAGGTTACGGCGGAGCCGGCCGGCGGCCGGATGCGGAAGCCCCGGCCCCGGCCCCTGCCCCGGTCGCGGGCCGTACGGCGGCCGGACGGGACGGCGGCCCCGCCGTCGCGTTACGGTCACTCCCGCCGTGTCTGCGTCCCGCCGGCCGTGGCGTGCCTGCGGGCGAGGGCCCGGCGTGGGCCGCACGACCACTTACTTGCACACGCGCTTTATTTCAAAACGTGGGTAGACTGGGCGACAATGACGGCCCGCCTGGAGGGGGGCGCGAGAGGAGGCGGCCATGGGGATCGGCGACGGTGCGGTGCAGGTCCGCGCGCAGGGCTGGCGGACGCTCGCCGCGCTGCACGGGCTGATCGAGGCCGCACTGGAGAGGGCGCTGCAGGCCGGCCACGACCTGTCGGTGGTCGAATACACGGTCCTGGACGCGCTGTCGCGCCAGGACGGCTGGCACATGCGCATGCAGCAGCTGGCCCGCGCCGCGGCGCTGTCGGGCAGTGCCACCACCCGGCTGGTCAGCCGGCTCGAAGACCGGGGACTGCTGACCCGGGTCCTGTGCCAGGACGACCGGCGCGGCATCTACACCGAGCTCACCGAGCCGGGGTGGGCGCTGCTGACCAGGGCCCGCCCGACCCACGACGACGTCCTGGCCAGGGCTCTGGCCGAGGCGGAGCAGACCCCGGAGCTCGCGCCGCTGGTCGAGGCCCTGCATCGCCTGCCGATCGACTCCGGGACGCCGGCCCGCTGAACGCGGAGAATCCCGGCCTGCGCGTGGCACCTCGCCCCGCGTGCCCGGTGGCCGCTGTGGTGATCAACCCGTCTGCCGGGAGCCTCATCCGTGTCATGAGGGAGACGCCGGACTCTCGATCGTCCGGTGACCTGGCGGACCGCCCGGGACGGAGAACATCCCGAGACGGAGAAAATCCGCGAAAAAATCCGCCCCGGGCCGACATCGACGCCGCCCGGGACGGATCTCCTAATCAATTCTAATAGAAAAGGTGAAGAGCAACGCGAGAGCCGGCGCGCTCACACTTGAAATCCTGGACGATGCCGCCACTGGTGATGGCCTTGAAGCCGGCCCTGACGCACTGGTCGTTGTAGTCATAGTAACCGGCGAGGTGCCATGAGGGGGCGGCCTGCGCGGCGGGACTTGCGGCGGAGGCGGCCGTGGCGGAGACGGTGACGGTGCTGAAGGCAAGCCCACCGGCCATCAACGCCACTGCGGCCAGACGACGAGTTCTCATTCTTTTCCTGTCCTTCGTCGAAGTTGAAGAACGCGCCCATGAACGGCGACTCCGGCGGTAATCGCGTCTCGGACACATGATTTCCTGCCGTCAGAATGCGCCGCCGTACTTGGAAACCGCTTGCGGACCACTGGGAAATCCGGCCGGGGACGGCAGGCGGTTGTCGCGGATGGACGGCGATTATCCGCGCGTCGCGCAGCCGGACCCGCCAGGCGCCCCCGAGCGGCGCGGTGATCGGCGTCCCCGCCCGTGCGCCTGGCTCACCCGCCATGCGCTGTCGCCGGGCGGATGAGACCGCTCTCGTAGGCGAAGACCACGACCTGTGCGCGGTCCCGCAGCCCCAGTTTCAGCAGGACCCGGCTGAGGTGCGTCTTCACGGTGGCTTCGGCCAGGTGCATCGCCGCGGCGACCTCGGCGTTGGACAGCCCGCGCGCCACCTGGACCAGCACCTCGCGTTCGCGGGAGGTGAGCGGTGCCAGCCGCTCGTCGCGCTCGGGCACGCTGGGCATGAGCTGGGGGGCGAACTTCTCCAGCAGGCGGCGGGTGACCCGCGGGGAGACCGCGGCGTCGCCCGCCGCCACGCTGCGGATCGCGGCCAGCAGCTCCTCGGGCCGGGTGTTCTTCGGCAGGAAGCCCGAGGCCCCGGCCTTCAGCCCGGCGAAGGCGTACTCGTCCAGGTCGAAGGTGGTCAGGATGAGCACGCGCGAGCGCGGGGAGTCCCTGACGATCCTGCGGGTGGCCTCGATCCCGTCCATGCCGGGCATGCGTACGTCCATCAGCACGACGTCGGGCCGTAGCAGCCGGGCCATCCGGGCGGCCTCGTCGCCGTCGCCCGCCTCGCCGGCCACCTCCAGGTCCGGCTCGGCCTCGAACACCATGCGGAACGCCATGCGCAGCAACGACTCGTCATCGGCGATCAGCAGCCGGATCGTCACGCCGTGTCCTTCCCCATCGTGTCGTCGCCGATGTCGAGGCTGGCCGCCACCCGCCAGCCGCCGCCGGACAGCGGACCGGCATGGAGGATACCGCCGTAGGCGGCGACGCGCTCGCGCATGCCGACCAGGCCCCGCCCGTGGGCGTCTCCTGGCGCGGGCCCCGGGCGGCCGTCGTCAACGACCTCCACGGCGGCGCACCGCGGCGTCAGGCGGACCCGGACCTCGGCCGTCGCCCCGGGAGCGTGCCTGAGCGCGTTCGTCAGGGCCTCCTGGACCAGCCGGTAGACGGTGAGCTGGGCGACGGCCGGGACCGCGTCCGGGTCACCGGTCACCTCCAGGCGGGTCGGCAGCCCGACCGCGCGCATCCTGTCGGTGAGCGGGCCGAGCTGGGCGATCCCGGGGGCCGGACGCAGCCGCGCGCCGGTCTGCCGGCAGGACTCGGCGTCCTGCTCGGCGCCGAGGGAGCGTCGCATGTCGTCCAGGGCCTGCCGTCCGGTGGCCGCGATCTGCTCCACGGCGGTGGCCGCCCGCTCCGGCGCGCGGTGCCGTACGTACGCCGCGCTGTCGGCCAGCGCCACCATGACCGACAGGTTGTGGGTGACGATGTCGTGCATGTCGCGGGTCATCCGGGCGCGTTCCTCGGCGACGGCGAGCCGTGCCCGCTGCTCGCGGTCGTGTTCCAGCGAGGTGACGTACGCCCGCCGGGCACGCGTCCACAGGCCCGTGGTGAGGGCGGCGGCGGTCATCGCGGTCAGCGCGGCCACCGTGAACGGCGACTGGCCGGGCGGCGCCCATCGCGCCGCGGCCAGCAGCGCTCCGGCCTCCAGCGTGAGCCCGGCCACCAGCGTCTGCCGCCAGGTGCAGCGCGTAGCGACGGTGTAGAGAGCGACCAGCAGCGCGGCGTCGGCGGGGAGCTGCACGTCGGCGACCCACTGGACCGCGGCCGCCGCCGCGATCGCGCAGAACACCGTCAGCGGCGCGCGCCGCCGCCACGCCAGGGGCACCACCAGGGCCACCTGGAGCAGCAGCGGCCCCGGCTCGCCGCGTGCCGGCACCTGGCCGGGGCCGAGCGTGACAAGGAAGATCACGGCCGCCAGCAGCGCGTCGGCGGGTATGGACGACCATCGAGTGAGCGCTGCGGGACAGGCCACCGGACGGTCGCCTCGTTTCATGCCGCTCACCCTAGTTGTCCTGCGGATTCGCTCCCCATCCTCCTTCAGGATGAACATCCGGGCATGTCAGCCGGAAGTCGTAGGCGTGGATCAGCCGTACGCCGCTGGCCCGGGGCCGGGCCCCGCTGCCAGCCTCGTCGGGCACCGGAATCCGCAGCTTGCAAGGAGCCTCACATGTCCTTCCCCACGATCGCCGCGACGGTCGCCGGGCTGGCGCTGGCCACGGTCGCCGCGCCTGCCACGGCCCCCGCGCTCGCCGCGACGGCCCCCGCGCTCCCCGCGACGGCCCCCGCGCTCGCCACGGCGGCACCCGCTGTCCTGGCGCGTCAGGCGCCGGCCGGGCACCGCGTCACGACGGCCCTGCCCGCGCCGACCGGGCCGTACTCCGTCGGCACCCTCGCCGTGCGCCTGGTCGACCGCTCGCGCCCCGACCCCCTGCTCCGCTCGCAGCCCTACCGGGAACTGATGGTCAGCCTGTGGTACCCGGCGGAGGAGACCGGCCGGGCCCTGCCCGTCGCCCCCCACATGGCGCCCCTGGCCGCGGCCGACTGGGACCGCCGCTCCGCGCCGCCCATGGGCATCGCGACGGGCGCGGTGGACTGGGCCGCGACCCCTACCCATGCCCGCGTCGGCGCGCCGGTGGACCGTCGGGCGGGCAGGCTTCCGGTCGTGCTCTTCGGCTCCGGGGACGGCGGCCCGCGCACGCTCGGCACCACCCTGGTGGAGGACCTGGCCTCCCGCGGCCACCTGGTCGTCACCGTGGACCACACCTACGAGGCCGACCAGGTGGAGTTCCCGGGCGGGCGGGTCGTGCGGGCCGTGCCCCTGCCGACGGAGCTGACTCCGCGCGTCATCGCCAAGCTGCTCGCGCGGCATTCACGGGCCCGCCTCGCGGACATGCGGTTCGTCCTCGACAAGATCACCGCGCTGGGACGCGGCCACGGCCTCGGCGAGGAGGCCGGGCAGTTGCCCGCCGGGCTGCGTGGCGCCCCGGACCTGTCCCGGGTGGGAGTGCTCGGCCAGTCCCTCGGCGGGTCGGTGGCCGCGCAGCTCGTCCACGACGACCGGCGCGTGGACGCGGGTGTGAACCTCGACGGCGGCTACGTCGGCCGGGTGGCGAAGACCGGCGTCGCCAAGCCGTTCCTGCAGATCGCAGCCGAGGCGCACACCCGGGCGAGCGAACCGAGCTGGAAGTCGTTCTGGGACGCCTCGACCGGCTGGAAACGGGAGCTGCGCCTCGCGGGCGCGGCGCACGGCTCGTTCACCGACCTGCAGGTGATGCTGCCGCAGATCGCAGCGGCGGTGCCGAAGGTGCCCGTCGCCGACTTCGTCGGCACGGTCGACCCCGGCCGGTCCGTGTCGGCCCAGCGCGCCTACATCGCGGCCTTCTTCGACCTGCACCTGAACAGGGAGCCCAGCCGGCTCTTCGACACCCCCGACGCCCGCTTCCCCGAAGTCTCCCTCATCCCCTGACCGCCCACCGCCCGCTGCCCGGCCGGGGGTACGGTGGGCCGGCCGTCTCAGGAAGCCGGTGGAGCGTCGGGGCGAGGACCACGACTCGGAGCCGGGGGGCCGACTCGGCGGAGGACCGGATGGCCGCTCCGTGCCGGCCGGGCAGCCGGCGTTTATTCGATGGACCCGCTGCCGTCGGGCTCCTACAGTGACCGGGACCTGACGGCGGCACCGGGAGCGGATCATGCGGACGCACTACCCTCGCACTCCGCACCTGCCCTGGTCTCCAGGGGCGTCCTCGGACGACGTGCGGATCGGCGACCTGTCGGGGCTGGTGGGCCAGGAGGTCGTGGTCACCGAGAAACTCGACGGGGAGAACACGACCCTCTACCCGGACGGCCTGCATGCCCGTTCGCCGGACTCGGCGCACCACCCGTCCCGGGCCTGGGTCAAGGCGTTGCAGGGGCGGATCGCCTCCTCGATCCCGCGCGATTGGCGGGTGTGCGGGGAGAACCTCTACGCGCGGCACTCGATCGGGTACCAGGACCTGGAGAGCTGGTTCTACGGCTTCTCGGTCTGGGACGGCGACCGCTGCCTGGACTGGGACCGTACGGTGCGCTTCACCCGGCGTCTGGGGATTCCGGTCCCGCGGGTGCTGTGGCGCGGAGCCTTCGACGAGCGGGCGCTGCGGGCGCTGCGCCTGGACACCTCGCGGCACGAGGGATACGTCGTGCGTGCCGTCGAGGGGTTCGCCCGGGAGGAGTTCGCCCGCCGGGTGGCCAAATGGGTGCGCCGGGGGCACGTCCGCACCGACACGCACTGGATGCTCGCCCCCGTCGTCGTCAACGGCCTGAGCCCGGCCGCCACGCTGTGGGCGGTGCGTTCGGGAGCCTCCGCCGACGTCCCGTCGCTGCTGGCCGCGGCGGGGATGGCTCCGGCGGACCTGGGCGGGCCGGCCGAGCCGGTGCCCGCCGCCGTCGAGCGGGCCGAGGCGGCGGTGTCCGAGGTGTCGGCGAGGCTCGATCTGCTGGGCCGGTCGGGGGACGCCCGGCTGGCGGGCGTGCTGGCGACGCTGCTGCACGGCACGCGCCGGACCCGGCTGGCGCCCCGGCTGGTGGCGCCGCTGGGCATGCCGCTGGCGCGGCGGGTCGCGGACCTGGTCGGGCTCCACCCCGGTCTGCACCGCCCGTTCCCCGACGACCAGCGCCGGACCGGCCTGGTACGGCTGGCCGCCGCCGCCGACCTGGGCGTCCTGCACGCGGTCGCCGGCGCGGTCCTGGCCGGCCGCGCCGACGGAGAGTCCGCCGACGCCCGCGAGCAGGTCGACTGGTCCGCGCTGCACGCCGAGGACGCCGGGCTGCTCGGGGAGGCGCCGTTGGAGCCGCTGCGGGCGGGTCTGCGCCGGGCGCTGGGCGAGCGCGACGCCGACGTGACCGACCGATGCTGGGCGCAGGCGCGGGAGGCCTACGCCCTGGGCCGGATCGCCACCGCCGAGGAGGCCGTGGCGCTGAGCCGGCGGTGGCGGTCCGGGGAGTTTCCCCGGCTCGTCCACATGGTGGGCCCGTCGGGCAGCGGGAAGAGCCGCTTCGCCGCCGCTCTCCCCGGTGTCGGCGAGATCGTCTCCCTCGACGATCTGCGTCAGGCCCAGGGGTCCCGGTCGGACCAGCGGGCCAACGCGACCGTCTTCCGGGCGGGCCTGGACCGGCTCGACGCCGCCCTGGCCGGCGGCGGTACCGTGGTCTGGGACGCCACGTCCCTCAGCCAGCACCAGCGCTCCTCGGTGCACGCCGTGGCGCACCGCCGCGACGCGTTGATCACACACGCGGTCCTGCTGGTCGATGAGGACGCGCTGGCCCGGCGCAACACCGGCCGGACACACCAGGTGCCGCCGGAGGTGCTCGCCGCGCAGCTCCGCCGCTTCTCCCCGCCCTACCCCGGCCAGGCACACCGCACGTGGTACGTCGGGCCGGCCGGAACCGTCGAGGACGTCGCCGGAGCACTCGACGGTGAGGAGGAGTGATGCGCACGAGCGAGGAGATCTACCACCGGGTCCGCTGGGATCCACGGTTCGACCCGGCCCGGTTCGTGCTGGGCATCAACGTGCGCGGGGCCTCTCCCAAGCGGGTGCCGCTGCCCGCCTTCGTCCCCGGAGGCGATATCCCGTGGCACCGGGTGCTTTTCGTCGAGGCGGACGGCGAGGTGCTCTGGGACCGGTCCGCCGGTGTGGACCGGATCGACACGTCCGGGGCCGGCCGGGTGCGGGAGCCGCGCCGGCTGCGGGCGCCCTTCTTCACGGCCAGGACACCGTACGCCTGGGATCCGGAGGCCGGGTGGCGCCCGGCGGACCGCACGTCCCGGACGGTGCCGGCGGCCGCGGGTCTGCGAGTGCTGACCTGGAACACGCTGTGGGACCGCTACGACAGCGACCGGATCGACACCGCCCGGCGCAGGCCGCTGCTGCTGGCGGCGCTGGAACACGCCGACGCGGACGTCATCGCGCTGCAGGAGGTCGAGGCCGATCTGCTCGCCATGCTGCTGCGGGCGCGATGGGTCCGCTCCGGCTACGCCCTGGGCACCGACCCCGCCGGCAAGGACGTCGAGGACAGCGGGCTGCTGCTGCTCAGCCGGGTGCCCGTACGGGAGGCGGCCTGGCACGTCCTCGGCCCGCACAAGGCCGTCGCCGCCGTCACCGTCGAGTCCGCCTCCGGGCCGGTGGTGGTGGCCACCACTCACCTGACCAGCGACCACTCCGCCGACGGTCCGGTCCGGCGGCAGGAGGAGCTGGCCCGGATCGCCGAGGGGCTGGCCGGGGTGGACGGCGAGGTGATCCTGCTGGGCGACCTCAACGACGGCGGGGACGGGCCAGCAGGCGTGCTGGGACTACGGGATGCCTGGACCGAGGTGCACGGACCCGATGACCGCACGCCCACGTTCGATCCGCGAGTCAACCCGTTGGCCGCGGTCTCCTCACTGTCCGGCCGGGCCTCCCGGCTGGACCGGGTACTGCTGCGCGCAGGCGGGCTGCGGGCGGCCGGGGCGGCCTTGCGGGGTGACTCGCCCGGCCCGGAGGGGCTGTTCGTGTCGGACCACTACGGCGTGGAAGTGGATCTGGCCGCCGGCCGGATCGAGCCGGTCGACGTCCTCGACGTTCCGCCGACGGCCCGCACCGCGGTGGCCTGGATCCCGCCGGCGGAGCTGTGGCCGGCGATCCAGCGGATCCGCCGGGAACACGATCCGCAGATCCACCGCTGGCCACCGCACGTCAACCTGCTCTTCGGTTTCGTGCCGGAGTCCGACTTCGCGCAGGCGGCCCCGCTGCTCGCCGCCGCGGCGGCCGGGATCGCACCGTTCACCGCCCGGCTCGAAGGGGTGCACGCCTTCGAGCATCGGGACGGCGCCACTGTCTGGCTCGATCCGGCGGCTGCCGACCCGGCTCCGTGGGCGGGGCTGCGCCACGCGCTGGAGCAGCGCTTTCCCCGCTGCCGCGGCCGCGCCGACGGCTTCACCCCGCACCTGACCTTGGGACGGACCCCGGATCCGCACCGGCTCGCCATCGATCACGCCGTCCGGCTGGGCGGCATGTCGGCGCGGGTCGGCGAGTTGGTCCTGCTCTCCCGCCGGGGTGAGGAGCCGATGCGGCCACGGGCGACGATCACCCTGGGAACGGGCGAGGTGCGGTGGCTGCCGGCGCTCGACGCGCAGGCGCGGGCCCGGCTCGGCGAGACACGCGCCGCCGGGCCGCATTCCCGGGCCCGCGCCGGCGGGGACGGCCCGCCGGCGGAGGACGGCCCCGCAACCGCGCGGGCGTCGCAGGTCGCACAGCGGCTGTCGGAGGCGCTGGGCGACGGAATCGTGCACGTGGCCGGATCACGACGGCTGGGTTGCGCGCTGGCCGGAGCGGACCTGGACCTGGTGGCGGCGCTGCCGGGCGCCGTCGACCTGGCCCGCGTCCAGGCGCGGGTGGCGGCGGCAGGCGCCACCGGGATCCGGCAGGTGATCGGCGCCAGGGTGCCGGGCCTGCGGATGCGCGTCGACGACCTGGACGTCGACCTGGTGGTGGTCGCCACCGGGCAGCTCCCGCCCGCCCAGGCCGTGGCCCGCCGCGCCCAGCTGGGTGAGGCGGCCGCGGTGGCGTTGAGCGCGGTCAGCGACGCGGACGCGGTGCTGGCCGCGACCGGCGGCGACCGTGCCGCCTTCACCAGGTTGGCCAGGGAGGTGAAGGCGTGGGCGGGGGCGCGCGGGCTGGATTCAGCCCCGTTCGGCGGGCTGCCGGGTCTGGCCTGGACCGTGCTGGCGGCACGGACGGCGCGCGAGGCCGGCGACCTTCCCGCCGGTGACCTGCTCCGGCACTTCTTCGGCACCTGGGCCGCCTGGAACTGGCGGGAACCGGTCAGCCTTCGGGCCGGCGCCGCCGCACCCCGTCCGGCCGGCTCCGGTACGACGACAGGTGGCGGCTCCGGGGCGGCGGTGTCGATCGTGACCCCGACCGAGCCGGTCCGGCTCTGCACCGAGCAGGTCGGTCACGGCGGGCGCGACCTGCTCGTCCAGGAGCTCTACCAGGCGTGGGAAATCCTGGAGGCGGCGGCGGAGACCGGTGGTGATCCCTGGCCCGAGCTGTTGTCGCCCCCGCCACTGCACCGGCGGCACGCGGCATGGGCGGTGCTGACCGTACGGACAGGGCCGGGCGAGGAGTTCGAGGCCACCCTGGGCCGCCTCCGGGGCCGGATGCGGGCGCTGCTCACCGCCCTGGAACACGCCGGATCGGTGGACGCGCACGCCTGGCCCCGGCCGTTCGGGACCGGCCCGGGGGCGGCGCGGTACGCGATCGGGCTCGGCCGTACGCCGCCGGACGCGGCCCGGCTCGCCGAGATCGCCGGCAGATGGGTCAGGGGCCTGCCCGGCGTCGGGATCGAATGGGCGGAGTGCGGCGCGGTGCCGACGCTGCGCTGACCGGAGGGGCGTGCTCCGAGGTGATCTGGAGGCGGCGCGGCGAACGCTCGCGGCAGGCGGTCCTCACGGCCACCCGCGCGCTGATCTCCGAGGCGGGCCGGCGGCCCGGAGGCCCGGCGGGGCAGGGATGGCCCTGCGACTGTCGCGTGGGGGCAGGGCAGGGCGGAGGCGCGCGTTCCTGCGCGGACGACGGCCCGGCGGTTCAGTGCCGTGAGGTGACCGCGAGGTCGTCGTCCGCGTTGGGAGTGGCCGCCTTGCGGCGGGCGCGGAGCGCGCGGACCCTGCCTCGGCTCGCGCACGCCGGGGAGGGGCACCAGCGTCGACGCCCCGGCGGGTCGACGAAGACGCCCCGGCAGTCGTGTTCCGGGCAGCTCTTCAGGGCCAGCCGGTCCGGGCCGGTCAGCTGGTCCACCGCCTGGCGGGCGATCCGGGCCAGGGCGTGCGCCGTCGTCGCCGGCGGTTCGCGTCGCAGCCGGTCGTCCGAAGCGAGCCGGACGGGATCGTCGTGTCCGGCCAGGAACGCGGCCAGGTCCGCCGCGGCGGCCGCGGGTGGAGGCTGCTCGTCGACGGTGGCCAGCGCGAGGACGCGCAGCGTCTCCCGTAGCATCCGCGCCTGGTGAAGGTCGCCTTGATCGGGCGGCAGGGCGGGGGACAGCTCGCAGCGCTCCAGCCACTCGGCGAGGCGGTCGGACGTGGCGAGCCGCTCCACGGGGTCCGCGCTGAACGTGCGGCCTCTGGTGGCGAGCAGGTTCAACCACGTGGCGCCGCAGTCGAAGCGGAAGGCGGACCGGTCCTCTTTGGTCATGAGGTCAGGGTAACGGTTTGGTCGTTACGTCTGCTAGATTCTCGTAACGCTCAAAGCGTTACGAGAGTCCGAGGCGGACACATGATCATGGCGACGGGTCAGGCACTGTCGGAGCAGATGACACGGGCGCGGTTGGATCGCGGTGAGGGGCACCGGATGCCGGACCTCCTCCAGGACGAGGCCATCCAGCAGGAGACCCTGCCGGGACCGGAGCAGGGAGCCGCGCGATGAGGGCGGCGGTCCGGACCGTGCTCGGGGACATCCCGCCGGAAGAGCTGGGCATCTGCGACGCCCACGACCATCTGTTCATCAGCTCTCCGGCGCTGCCGGGCCAGGAACTGGACGACGCCGGAGCCGCGCTCACCGAGCTGAACGCCTTCGCCGCGCTCGGCGGGCGCGCGGTGGTGCAATGGACGCCCTGGGGGATGGGGCCCCGGACCGAAGAACTGCCCGGCCTTTCCCGGCGGTCCGGCGTCCATGTCATCTCCGCCACCGGAATGCACCAGGCCAAGCACTACGACCAGGAGGAGCTGACGCGCGTCCACGACAGGCTGGCCGAGCTGTTCATCCACGAACTGACCAGCGGCCCCGTGCGGGCCGGGATGATCAAAGTCGCCGGGGCCTACCACCGCCTCGACGACCACGCCCGGCACGTCATGGCCGCCGCCGCCGAGGCGCACCATGCCACCGACGCGCCCATCGGCATCCACCTGGAGGCCGGAACCGCCGCCCTGGACGTGCTCCACCTGCTGTGCCGGACGCACGGGGTCGCTCCGCACCGGGTGATCCTCGGGCACCTGCACCGTTTCCCGGACACGCGGATCCACCGGCAGGCCGCCGAGGCCGGCGCCTTCCTGGCGTTCGACGGTCCGTCCCGCGCGCACCACGGCACCGACTGGCGCATGCTGGACAGCTTCGCGGCCCTCGCCGACGCCGGCCACGCCCAGCAGATCCTGCTCGGCGGTGACACGGTCATCCCGGCGGCCAGGTCCGGTGCCGACGGCCCGGGAATGCCGTTCCTGCTGAGCGGCCTGCGCCCGCGGATCGAGCGCGAGCTGGGCTCCGACATCGCATCCGCGATCTTCACGGAGAATCCGGCCCGCGCGTTTGCGGCGCGATGGCGACAGCCATGACCCGGCGCCTGACGGGGGCGAGGTCTCCCCGGACTGGCCGGCCCCGAGGGGGTCAGGCTCGGCGCAGCCGCCGGATCGGAGGCGTCAGCAGCAGGGCCGCGCAGACCGCGAAGCTGACTCCGGTGGAGACGAACAGCAGGTCCCGAGGGTTGACGATCTCCGAGACCGGCCCCACCAGCGCCTGCCCGACGGCGACCCCGGCCACCGAACCGGCCACCTCGTAGGCGGTGACCCGGTTGAGGACGTCGGGGACGACCTGCGTCTGGACGCTCGTCGACCACATCACCGACCAGAACGCCCAGGCCATCCCGCCCAGCAGCTGGCCCGCCACCAGCAGCGGCAACGGCAGTTCCAGCGCCACCGGCAGCGGGATGAACGCGAATCCGAACATGGCCACGCCGCCGGCGGCGAGCGGCCGCGCCGGCCGGAACCGGATCGCGATCAGCCCGCCGAGGACGGTGCCCGCGCCGAGGCCGGCCATCACCCAGCCGTAGGCGGCGTCGCCGAGGCGGTCACCGATCAGGCGCGAGCCCAGCGGGACGTAGGGGCCGAAGACCAGGACGCCGAAGAACACCCAGATGAGGATCACCGACCACATCCAGCTCCGGGAGCGGAACTCCGTCCAGCCGCGGCGCAGGTCGAGCATGACCGTCGAGCGCTCCCTGGCCCCGGCGGCCGGGGCGAGCCGGATGAAGACCAGGCACAGGCCGCTGAGCAGGAACGTTCCCGCGTCGACGGCGTAGACGGCACCCGCGCCGGTCAGCGTCATCAGCAGGCCCGCGAGGACGGGCCCGCCGAGCTGGGTGGCCGCGTCGGCGATCTTCAGGGTGCCGTTGGCGCGCTGCGGATCCTCGGCGACGAGGGGGACCATGCCGTTGACGCCGGGCTGGAACATCGCGGCGGCCGTCCCGGACAGGAACGAGGCCGACAGCAGCAGCCAGAACGGTGGGGTCCCGGTGAAGAAGGCGACGGCCACCGCGGTCTGGGTGAAGATCCGGACGACGTCCGCGCCGACCATCATGCTCCGGGCGCCCACCCGGTCGGCGAACACCCCGCCGAACAGCACGAAGATCACGAACGGGGCGGTCCAGACGGCCAGGACATAGCCGACGCCGGACACCCCGTAGATCGCGCCGACGGCCAGCGCCGTCGCGACGGGCATCATCGCGTCACCGAGCAGCGATACCGCCCGGGCGCCGAAATACAGTGTGAAGTCCCTGGTCCAGAGCCTGGCCGGGGCGGCGGAGGACTGTTCACGGTCGAGAAGTGCGGTCATTTCCTGGGCTCCATGAGCCCCCATCCTGGACACTCCTGAAGCCGGCCACAGGCGTCCACGGTGACATCGTTAGGTACATTCGTGCCGTGAAACACCGCGTGGTCACCCTGGTCAGCCCGCCCCAGGAGATGTATCCGGTGACCAGCGCCTCCGCCGTCTTCGGCTACCACGGCCCGGACATCCCCGGGCACTACGACTTCACGCTCTGCGCCGAGCGCCCGGGGCCCGTCCGGACGACCATGGGCGTCGACATGATCATCGAGCGTGGGCTGGAGGCCCTCGACGAGGCCGACACCCTCCTCGTCGCCGGCTGGTGCGCAGGCCCGGAGATCTCGCCCGAGCTCGGCGCGGCGGTCCTCGCGGCCCACGCCCGCGGCGTGCGGATCATGGCCATCTGCTCGGGGATCTACATTCCGGCGAGCCTCGGCCTCCTGGACGGCCGCGCCGCCGCCACCCACTGGGAGCTGACCGCCGATCTCGCCGCGCGCTTCCCCCGGATCCGGCCCGACGCGTCCGTCCTCTATGTGGATCACGGTGACGTGGCGACGGCCGGCGCCACGGCCACGACCGTCGACCTCTGCCTGAACCAGGTCCGGCGCGACCACGGCGCGGCCCTGGCGATGCGGATCGGCCGGCAGCTGTCGGCCGCACCGCACCGGGAGGGCGGCCAGCGGCAGTACCCCGAGCTGCCGACCGCCGGCCCGGTCCCCGACTCGCTGGCCCCGCTGCTCGACTGGATCACCGCCAACCTGGACCGGCCACTGACGGTCGAGGCCATGGCGGCCCGTTCCGGCCTTTCCCGCCGCACTCTCAGCCGTCACTTCACCGACCAGCTCGGTGTCTCTCCCGGCCGCTGGCTGCTCAACCGCCGCATAGCCAGCACCCGCGCCCTTCTCGAGGAGACCGATCTCCCCGTCGAGACGATCGCCCAGCGCGTCGGCCTGTCGTCGGCGGTGAACCTGCGCCGCCGCTTCCACGCCGCACTGAACACCACGCCCGCCGCCTACCGGCGCTCCTTCCGCTGATACGGCCGGATCCGGCCCCGGCCCCGGACCGGCCGGAGTCCCGGCCCGCCAGAACCCGGGACCGGCACCACACGCCGGCGAACGTGGATGTCAGTGCGATCCATCGCGAGCTGGTGTCGATGAGTTTCGACACCACCCCGCCGTGTCAGGCAAGCATTCGGAGAAGCTCGGCCTCTTCGGCGGCCGTGAGGCCGGAGCGGCTCACCGTGTGGCCGGACTCGCGCTGCCAGGCGAGCGTGTCGCGGGCCGTATCGGCGATCGGGCGGATGTGCAGGCCGGCGGCCAGCGTGGCGGAGGTATCGCGGGTCATGAAGCCGGCGTATTCGGGCAACGGCAGCCACATCGGCAGCGACCGCGGCCCCATCCACGGCTCCACCTTCTGCTCGACGAGGAACTCCTGGCCGGCCCAGACCAGCTCGGGCTCCACCCCCAGGCCCTCGGCGATCTCCGCCAGCAGCCTGCCCCTGCCGAAGGGCATGGAGACCGCGTCGTACGGCCCGGTGAGCCCCTTCTCCGCCGAGTCGAGCGTCCAGGCGGCCAGATCGCGCACGTCGACGAGCTGGACGAGCTCGTCGGGCGACCCGGGAGCCAGCACGGGCCCGCCACGCGCCAGCCGGTCGACCCAGTAGGTGAGCCGGTCGGACTGGTCCTCCGGACCCACGATCAGCCCGGCCCGCACGAGGAGCGCCCCGTCGCCGACGATCTGCTCGCACGCCACCTTGGCCGGCCCGTAGTTCTCCGGGTCGGCCTCGTCGGCATCGGCGGCCAGCGGCTCGTGCATGACCTGGTTGGCCTCGCCGAAGTCGGAGTAGACACTGCACGACGACACGAACGTCCAGTGACCGGCACGGCCAGCGAGCTCCGCGACGGCCCGCCGTACCGAGCTCGGATGCCTGGCGACGTCGATGACGAGATCGAACGATCCCTCCACCGGCGCCAGCCCGCCGTCCTCGCTCCGGTCGACCCGGACGAACTCGACATCCGGCGGCGGATCGCCCGCGAGCCCGCGCGCCGCGCACACCACCTTGTGCCCGCGATCGCGCGCCTGCCGCGCGATCTCCCTGGACAGGAACCTCGTACCACCCAGAACAAGTGTCCTCATCCCCCCATCCTGGCCCACCTGTCCCAAGTGAACTCCGTCCCTTCACTCCCAGCGCAAAACCGGTCCGGCCGCCCGCAGGCGGCCGGGTGCGCGGGAGACGGAGAGACGGCACCGGGCCGGCACGGGCGGTCGTGGCCGGTACGGGGTCAGCGGGCGGCCCTGATCCGGCCGAGCACGGCGTCGACGACCAGGAAGGCGAGCAGGGAGATCCCGAGCAGCGGGACGAAGACGCCCACCGCGACCGCCGCCGCTCCGACGGGCAGGAGTACGGCCGGCGGCACCGCGCGCCGGCCGCCGCGCCCGTAGGGAGCGGCGAAGCCCCGGGTCGGGCGGCGCTGCCACCACATCCGGTAGCCCCAGACGATCATGGAGATGAGCCCGAGGGCGAGCGCCATCAGCAGGATCTGGTTGGGCAGGCCGAACAGCACCCCCATGTGCCCGTCGATGCCCCAGCGGATCAGTTTGGCCACCAGCGGGAAGTCGTCGAAGCGCAGTTCGCCGACGACCTGGCCGGTCGCCGGGTCGATCGCGACCTGGTCGTTGCGCTGAGGCCACTCGCGGTCCATCTCCTTGACCGTGAAGGCCGCGCCGGGCTCGGCGGGCCAGGCGACCTCCAGCGGCCCGGAGAGCCCGGCGCCCTCCGCCGCCGCGACGATCCGGTCGGCGTCGGCCTCGGCCACGGGCCCGCCGCCGTGCCCGGCGTGGTCGGCGTGGTCACCGGCGGAGGCGGACAGGGACGGGGTCGTCCAGCCCAGCGCGTTCTGGAGCTTGTCGACGTTCGCGCCCGCGTACGCCGACCAGGTCAGCCCGGTGGCCGAGAGGAACAGCAGGCCGACGGTGATCCACAGGCCCACCGAGCCGTGCCACGACAGGGTCCGCCGCAGGCCCGTGGCCCCGCGGTCGGGCCGGAGCGCGCGGCGGCGGTGGCTCAGCCAGAGCACGACGCCGCCGAGCGCGACCACCCAGAGCCAGCTCGCGGCCAGCTCGCTGTAGAGGCGGCCGGGTCCGCCCAGGTGGAGGTGGCGGTGGAGAGTGGAGATCCAGGCGCGCACCGGGAGCGCACCCGAGCTGCCGTAGCTCTCCAGCGCACCCCGGACCTCGCCGGTGTGCGGGTCGACGAAGACCGCCAGCCGGGTGCTCTCCGGCAGGCCCGGCACGTCTAGCAGGACCCGGGTGGTCGCGCCGGGCTCGGCGGCGGGCCGTACGGCGCCGACCGTGCCCTCCGGGTGCGCGGCCCGGGCGGCGGCGATCTGCCGCACCAGCGGGAGCCGCTCCTGCCCGGCGGATGCGGGGGCCGCGGTGAGCTCGGCGGCGTGGACGACCTTCTCGATCTGGAAGGAGGCGGCGTACAGCAGGCCGGTCGCCGCGGCCACCAGGAGGAAGGGCGCGACGAGGACGCCCGCGTAGAAGTGCAGGCGCAGCAGCAGCGCGCGCAGCGCCGGCCAGGCGGGGGTCCGTTGTGGTCGGAGGGCGGACGGGGTCCGGACGTCGGACGTCATGAGAGTTCTCCGTTCGCAGGGGCGCGCGCGGAAGGCGCGTATCGCCCCCGGCAGGGGGTCCGTTCGGGTCGGAAAAGGCCGCGGCGGGCCGGCACGCGTTCGGCATGCGGGCCCGCTGCACGCGGGCGTGCGGCCATCCGGGCGCGGCGGCCCGGATCAGATGACGGAGAACTCCACCGGCGGCCCCCGCCGGGAGACGGCCGCGGCGAGCAGCCGGGTGACGGACGAGGCCCGGCTCTCCCCGGAGGGCTGCGGGACGAGGCGCCGTACGGCGGGCGCCGCCCAGCACACCAGCAGGGTGAGGACCGAGGCTGCGAGCAGGCGCAGCAGCGTGGCCAGGGCGGTCTCGCCGCGCTCCAGCCAGTAGGCCGACAGCAGCGCTGTCACGACGTGGGCCAGCAACATGGACACATCCGCGGCCAAGCCGCCGTGTCCGTGACCGGGAACCGGCGGCGGCTGCACCGCGGCCGCGGAGAACAGGTGGTGCAGGCCGTACTGGGCGGCGAAGGCCGCCGTGAGCAGGGCGCCCAGGCCCCGCTGCCGCCGGGCCAGCACAAAGGCCCCGCCCGCCACGAGCACCGCCGCCCCGGCGGGCGCCGCCGCGTCGACGGCGGCGCCTCCGGCCAGCACATGCATGCCCAGTGACATCGCCACGCACACGACCGCGAACGCGACGGCGCGTAGCAGGCGCAGAGCGGGCATGCCCCTCATGGTGACAGAGATCGCCGAGTATGCCGAGTCTGTTGATCCCTTGAAATCCGCATTGAACAAGCGATCTGTCCGATAGCTGCGGTCGGCTTGGGAGGAGTACGCCTTGTCGGCGGGCACCGCGCCCGGGCGGGTGCGCGGGCGACCGACGGGCAGGCGGACCTTGATATCTGATCTCAACTCCGTAGGGGCCCCGGCTCCGCGATCCCAAGATCGCGGGCCGGCCCGGCTTCCCGGCTCACCGATACTCGCATCCCACCAGGGGCGCGATCTTCCAGTTGCCTGGAATGTGACACCGGGCTGCCCGCCCGGCCAGGTGTGCCGCTACCTCAGCCCTTGATGAAGCGACGGGTCATGTACCGGCGCACAGGCGGTAGGGAGGCCAGCCGCAGCGGTAGCAGGCTCAGCCAGAGCAGCGCGGGGTTGGCTGGGGCGTAGACGCCTTTGACCCGGCGGCCGAGCTTCTGTTTGCGTTCGGCTTCGGGCCGGATGGCGGCCTCCCAAGCGCTCAGTGCGGCGGGGATGTCGCCGGGGTGGGCGGCCAGTTCGGTGCCGAGCCGGTCGGCGCCGCCAACGGCCAGCGCTGAGCCGTACCCGGCGAACAGGGTGACGCACCAGGCGGCATCGCCCAGCAGCACCACCCGGCCGCTGCTCCAGCACGGTGCCACGACCTGGCTGATGGTGTCGGAGTAGACCGAATCGGCCCGATGGAGCCCGGCGAGGGCTTCGGGGATGACCCAGCCGAGGTCGCCGTACACGCGTTCCAGTTGGGTGGTGACGTCCTCGTCCGGACGGGCGTGGTCGGCGCGGTAGCCGAAGAAGGCGACGTTGCGGCCGTCGCCGACGCTGATGACCGCCGCGGTACGGCCACGCGATGACAGGGTGCCGGTCGCGCCGGGTGCTATGGCCGTGGGCCGCCGGTCGAGCATGTAGACGGCGACCTTGTGCTCCAGGTCGAGCAGGAAGTCCTCCTCCGGGCCGAACAGCAGGGCGCGGGTGGCCGTGTGCCGCAGGAGCAGTTCCGGCGGCGCCCACACCAGTTCGGTGTCGAAGCCGGTGATTTTCAGCGCCGTGGTGAGCGGGCCGCCGAGGGTGATCGCGCCCGGCGGGCCGGTCGTGGCGAAGGCGCCGCTCAGGCCGCGTTCGGTCCCGCCGGTGCCGGGGTCGCGGCCGAAGCGCGGGTGGGCGCCGCTGGAGACCTGCAGCCGGATGCGGTGGGCCACCGGCCACAGGGCGATGCCGGCCACCCGGACGTCGCCCGCCCGGATTGCGCCGGGTTCTTGCAGCCGGACGATGCCGTCGCACATGTTGACCGATCGGCCGCGTGCGTCCACCTCTCACACCCGGGCGAAGTGGTCGACGTTCAAACCACGGCTGGGCGCGCAGCCAGCTCAGCGTGCCGTCGCCGTCGGCCGGGTCGATGACGAACCCGTCGGAGCGGCCACCGGACCCGGCCGTGCCGCGCAGGTTCTGGTACAGCACCCGGTAGCCGCGCTCGGCCAGCGGCGCCGGGAGCCGGTCCAGGGCGTTGTCGCGGCCGTACAGACTGCCCAGCAGCACGAGTGGCGGCCGCCGTTGACCCGCCGGGTAGTAGTGCGTGGCCAGCAGCCGCACACCGTCGGCGGTTGGGATCTCCACGTTCCGCCGGACGGGCACCCGGTGACGAAGGGCGGGGCGCACGCCGTACAGACGGCTGAGCAGGTCATGGCCGGTCAACTTCCTGTCGACGCTGATGAGATGTCACATCGCCGACCAGACTTCCCGGCACACCATCGAACCTCTCGCGAGAGGCCGATGCCAGCACCATTCCGACTTTTCAGAAATTTCTGAAGAGTCGGAATATTCGGTATTCTGTTTCTCCTCAAGGAGGCGGACACATGGATGACCGGTATGAGCAGTGGCAGGCGGCGGAACGGCTGGCCGTGACGCTGATCGAGGGCGGGCTGCAGCGCATGGCCGCGCGTACCCTGGCGGTCTTCCTGTTCACCGACCAGGACAGTGTCACCGCCGGTGAGATCGCGATGCGGCTGGAGGCCAGCGCAGGCTCGGTCTCGGGCGCGGTCAAATCCCTGCTGACAGTCGGGCTGATCGAACGCCTGCCATCGCCCGGTAGCCGCCGTGAGCACTACCGGCTCCGCGACGATGCCTGGGCCACCCTGTTCACCAGCCAGAACACCGTCATCCAGGCCATGCTCCAGGCCGCGGCCGCCGGGATCGCCGCCACCGATGAGGGCGATCCCGCCCGTCAGCGCCTGGCGCAGATGCACGCCTTCTACGAATTCCTGCTCGGCGAGCTCCCCGCCCTGCTGCACCGCTGGCACCAGCAGACCGGCTGACTTCAGCCCGAGAGTCGAGAAGCGGCAGCCGCGCTCAGCCTGCGGCGAGGAATTCGCGGATCTTCCGGATAATGCCGCCTGGCACCTGGCGGTGATCGCGTCAGCGGCCACCGCGTCCGGGGTCGGCCGGAAGCGGCGGGGTGACGCGTGCCCGGGCGGCCTCGGCCAGCGCGGGGTCGGTCAGGAAGCGGACGAAATAGGCGACGTACACCAGGTGCCGGTTGCGCCGCTCCTCGTCCAGCGGGAGCAGTTCCAGCAGTACTCCCCGCACGATCGCGTGCATGCCGGGCGCCTCGCCGTGCCGGCGAGCACGTCGAGTCCCGATGGCGTCCGTACGCGAGGACGCGCCTCATCAGAGGAGACAGAAGACGTTGTCGATGAACTCGTCGTCGAAGTTGACCGGGTTGGCTGATCCCTCCGAGTAGGCCCAGCTCAGGCTGCGCTGCCCGTTCTCCGAGTGCACCGACCACGTCCGGTAGCCCGGGATGCGGCCGTCGTGCCACCAGACATTCTTGCCGCAGCTCAGGGTGGTCCGGAAGATCCCCATTCCGGCCCATTTGGAGCCCTCGCCGGTGTAGACGAGGTTGCTCTTCATCTCGTTGAGCCAGCTCGTCCCGGTCACATACCCGACCAGCAGATACTTGTAGAAGAGGTTGAGTTCGGGGATGGTCGAGACCATCTGGCCGCCCGGCGCCCAGCGCGAGGCGTTCTGGCCGGTGGTCTCGACCCGGGTGGAGGTGTCGGGGTTCCACCAGTAACCGCGCAGCCGCACCGACGAGAGCGCGGTGTCGGTGGGGACGGCGGTGCCGGCCAGCCCGAACGGGCCGATCAGGTCACGGCTCATCTGGTCGGGGTAGGACCGGCCGGTGACCCGTTCGATGATCATGCCGATGACCAGGTAGTTGCTGTTGGAATAGGAGTAGCGGGAGCCCGGCGTGAACAGCCGTGCGTGCCGGTTGACGATGTCCAGCAACTGCTGGTTGGTGAACCCCTGCGTCATCGTCGTCCCGAAGCCGGGCAGGTCGTCGGTGAAGTTGTACAGCCCGCTGGTGTGCTGGAGGAGATTCCGCAGGGTGATCTGGTCGCCGCCGGTGACGCCGGGCAGGTACTGCGAGACGCGCGCGTCCGGCGAGACCATCCCGGCGGCGGCGAGCCGTAGCAGCTCGGCGGCGGCGAAGGTCTTCGAGACGCTCGCGATGCGTACCCGCGCGTCCATGCCGGAGACGTCGCCGTAGTGCGCCTGGAACTTGCCGAGCGTGCCGTCCGACAGTTCGGCGACCGCCGAGGCGCCGTTGAACCAGGCGGTGTGCAGCGTGGTGTTCTGCACCATGGCACGGGCCTGGTCGGCGCCGGTCATCTCCCGGGTCATGACGCCGACGAAGAGCGTCTGACCGTTCGCGACGTATCCCTGCGCGCTGATCAGCCGGGCGCCCTTGCGTAGTGTCTTGAGGTTGAGCTGATCGTGGCCGAGGTCGTACCACCAGCCCGGCGCCGGACCGGAGGTGTTGCGCAACATGATCGCGTTGAAGGTGCCGTCGGCATTGCGGCTGGCGTCCACCAGCCGCGCGCCGTTCTGCTCCGCCAGGTTGTTGACCTGGGCGTCGCTACCGCCCAGCCACCACCAGAAGTGCTGCGAGCTCCAGCCCGTCAGCAGCAGGTCGTACCAGCGGGCGCCGCCGCCGGCGTCGAACGGCCGCAGCTTGACGGGCCGGGCGCCGGTGGCCTGCTGCTGCGCGAGAACGAATGAGGTGTCGCCGTAGTACCACCACCAGGGCCGGGCGCCGTCACCGGTGTTGTCGACCAGCGCGACGGCGAACCGCCAGCCGTCCACGGTCCAGTAGCGGGCGACCGAGGCGGGCCGGGTGCCGGTGTAGTTCGCCAGGCCGACCACGCCCTGGTCGGTCAGCCCGTAGTAGAGCCCCCAGGACCGCACCCAGTAGGCGCCCGTGTTCTTGACGAGGGTGGCGGTGAAGGTGAGCTGGGTGCCGGGCTGGTGGGCGATGTCGCTGACCCGCGCGCCCTGGCTCTGCGCGTAGTCGTGGATCTGCTCGATCGTCCAGCCGTTGACGGTCCACCACTGCGTCGGCGCGGTGAGGTACTGGTCGTCCCCGTAGGACTCGTTGAACGCGGCGGCGGTGCCGGCCCTCGCGGTCGCCCGCGCCATGGCGCCCGTGCCGTCCGCGGTGCGCCGCGGCGCCTCCGTCGTGGTCTTCACCAGGTGCCCGCCCGACCGGGTCTCGCCGACGGCGGGGACCTTCGGCGTCGCCCCCGCCACCCGGCCGTCCTGCTGCCCGACGACGACGCCGGGCGGGGGTCCGGAGGCGGCCCGGACGGGCACCGCCGGCGCGAGCAGGAACAGGGGTATCACCAGCAGGGACAGCAGTCGTCGGCTCACAGGACGCACACCTCTCTCCGAGTGATAACTGACATGATCAACCAAAGCGGTCGCTTGTTCAATATCCGTCGGACGCCGGCCCCGCGGGCCGGGCGGATCACCGAAGTCGGCGCCGTGGCCCGCGGCCACCTCCCGCAGCCGAAAACACATTGCGGTAAAGGCCGGAACGCGCGACGATCCCGGCGTGAAGACGCACCCCGACCAGCTGACGGTGTCACCCGAGACGGTGCGCACATTGGTGGACGAGCAATATCCCGAGTGGCGGAACATGCCCATCACGGGCATCGCCGCCCGTGGGACGGTCAACGCCATCTTCCGCATCGGCGACGGCTTCACCGCCCGGTTCCCTCTGCAACCCCGGCACGTCGACTCGGCGCGGCGCTGGCTGGAGTCCGAGGCGGAGGCGGCGCGCGAGCTGGCGGGCCGCACGCGCTTTCCCACGCCCGAGCCGGTCGCGCTCGGTGAGCCCGGGGCGGGATACCCGCTTCCGTGGTCGGTGCAGACCTGGCTGCCCGGCGTCGTGGCCACCGACGAGGATCCGGGCGGATCGGTCGCGTTCGCCCACGACATGGCCGATCTCATCAACGACCTGCGTGCCGTCGACACGCGTGGCCGCACCTTCGCCGGCAAAGGCCGAGGCGGCGACCTTCGGTCTCACGACGCGTGGATGGAGACCTGTTTCAGGCACAGCGAACGACTTCTGGACGTCCGTCGGCTCCGCCGGATGTGGAAAGACCTTCGGGGCCTGCCGCGCCATGCGGCCGACGTGATGACCCACAGCGACCTCATCCCCGGCAACGTGCTCGTGTCCGCCGGCCGGCTGGCCGGGATCCTCGACGTCGGCGGCTTCGGGCCGGCCGATCCCGCTCTGGATCTCGTGAGCGCCTGGCATCTGCTCGAGGCCGGGCCGCGGCAGGTGCTCCGCCTGGATCTCGGGTGCGACGATCTTGAGTGGGAGCGAGGCAGAGCCTGGGCCTTCGTGCAGGCGATGGGGCTCGTCTGGTACTACCTCGAAACCGATCCGGCCATGAGCCGGATGGGCCGGCGCACGCTGGAGCGCATCCTGGCAGACGGCGCTCCAATGGGCCACAGCCTCCGTTGCGTCCCGGGCGCGCGCTGCCGATGGTGATCGCTACCTTGAGCGGTCCGAGTTCGGTCGGCGCGCGGGGCCCGGGCGGCCGCCGTGCTCGCGCGAACCTGACGGGCGTTCCGTCCATCTAACCCAGCATGATCATCATCCTCGCGGCCTCTCTCTGGTCCTCACCTCCCGCCCAGATCCCCAAGAACTTCCTTCTGAGCGAGAGGGCCGCCCGTACGCCCCTGTCGGAGATAGAGAAGGACGAGATCTGGTGGGAGATCAGCGACAGGCCGAACAGGCCCCTGGAGCTGAACCCCTGCGGGCGCAAGCACGCCACGACGGCAGACCGGGCGGCCGCGCGCACCATCGTCCGCACCGACAGCGCGCCGTCGTACTCCAGCGAACAACTCGTGATCTATCGGAACGCCGAGGCGGCCAGGACGGCCATGAGGAAGCTGTTCGCCGACGCCAAGCGGTGCGCGGCCGCGTCGTACGGCAAGCCGTACAGCTGGGCCGACGACGGGAGAACCCGGTGGGTGGTGAACCGTACGCGGCTCGCGGACGAGGCCGCGCTGATGCGCATCATGATGTACGACAGGCTCAACAAGGAATGGTCTCCCCTGCTGTCGGGCCTCGTGGCGCGCAAGGGGAGCGCGCTGATGATTTACTCCGGCGATTCGGACGCCCTCGGCCACCCGCAGAAACAAGCCGTCAAGACCCTGCGTCACACCGCCGCCGAAATGGCGGCGAAGGTATGCGCGCTGCCCGGAGTCTGCCGACCCGGGCGGTGAGCCATGACGGCTTCCGCGGCGGGCGGATCGCCGGACAGGACGCCGCCGATGCCGCGCGTGGCGTCGGCCGCTCTGGCGATCGCCTGGTGAATACCGCGGTGATGAGGTGTCAGGTCCTGGCGGAGCCGCCGTCCGACGGGCGTCAGCGTCACCCGGCGACCGGTCCGGTCGAACGGCGGGCCGCCGATGCGTCGTTCCAGGACTTTGATCATCTGGCTTACCCGCGCCCGTGACACGCGCAGCCGTTCCGCGGTGCGGCCGAAGTGCAACTCCTCGGCCGGCGTCAGGAACGCCTCAAGTCCCTGCCAGTACATCTCGCATGCTCACCTATCGGTAAGGCTGCCTTACCGATAGGTGAGGATTTCGCTGTTGTTCCAGGTCGCGGCGTGATCGATGCTTGACCAGTCAGCGGGAGTCAGAGGAGGGCTCGATGGACCACGAGCGGATCGCTCTGAGTGCCGTGTCGCCGCGCGCCGTCGAGATCATCGCCGAGCTCGACTGCGTGCTGCGGCGGGAGACGCTGGTCGACGACCGGCTGCGAGAGCTGGTGAAGATCCGCGTCTCCCAGATCAACGGGTGCGCGTACTTCCTCGGCAGGCGCTCCACGGAGCTCCTGCGCCTGGGCGACACCCAGGAGCGGCTCCACCAACTGGCGGGCTGGCGCGACTCCCGGCTGTTCTCCGCGACCGAACGGGCCACGCTGGCCCTGGCCGAGGCCATGACCCGGCTGCGGCCCGAAGGCGTGTCCGAGGAGGAGTACGGCGAGGCCGAGCGGCTGCTCGGACCCTACAACCTCGGCAACCTCATCATGACGATCTCCCTGTGCAACGCACTGGATCGCATGTGCCTGACGGCTCGGCTGCATCCCCCGAGCTGAACTTCCCCGGTGCTACCCCCTCGCGGCACGGATGCCGCGAGGCCGATCCGCGCTGCCCGGCTACGCGACAAGAACGGAATAAGAATGATGTTTCAACAGACCGACCGCATGAGCGGGCGAGCGTGGGGCATGCTGCTCGTCCTGTGCGGCGCCATCTTCCTGGAGGGGGTGGACGTCTCGATGATGGGTGTGGCCCTGCCGTCGATCCAGGCGGAGCTGGCCATGTCCACCGGTGAGCTGCAGTGGGTGGTCAGCGCCTACGTGCTCGGTTACGGCGGCTTCATGCTCATGGGCGGCCGGGCCGCCGACCTGCTCGGCCGCAGGCGCATGTTCCTGTTCTGGCTGGCGGTCTTCCTCGTCTTCTCCGGCCTGGGCGGACTGGCCGGCGAGGGCTGGATCCTGATCCTGTCCCGGCTGGTCAAGGGCATAGCCGCAGCGTTCCTCACCCCCGCGGGCCTGTCCATCATCACCACGAGCTTCCCTGAGGGCAAGCTGCGCAACAAGGCGCTTCTCGTCTATGCCGGCACGGCTGCCGCCGGGTTCTCCCTCGGGCTCGTCGTCGGCGGCCTGCTGACGACGATCAGCTGGCGGTGGGTGTTCTTCGCCCCGGTCCTGCTGACCGCGGCGATTCTCGCCGCCGCCGTCGCACTGGTGCCCAGGGACGAGCGGAGCGACCGTCCCGCCCAGGGCTTCGACTTCGCGGGCGCGATCAGCGTCACGGGCTCGGTGCTGCTGCTCGTCCTCGCCGTCGAGAGGGCAGCTCACGTGGGCTGGGCGCAGACGCTCCTGCTGCTGGCCGCGAGCCTGGCTCTGCTGGCCGCTTTCGTGGCCATCGAGCGGCGGTCGCGCTCCCCCCTGGTGCGCCTGGGCATCTTCCGGTCGGGAGCGCTGGTCCGCGCCAACCTGGGTGCGATCCTGTTCTCCGGCTCGTTCTTCGCCTTCCAGTTCATCGCCGTGCTCTACCTGCAGCAACTGCGCGGCTGGTCGCCGCTCGAGACCGGACTGGCCCTGCTGGCCATCGGCATCGACGCCGTCCTCGCACCGACGCTGACCCCCTGGCTGGTCAACCGCTTCGGCAACGTGCGGGTGATCTTCGGAGGCCTGCTGCTGGCCGTGCTGGCCTACGTGCTCTTCCAGCCGATCGGCCTGGACTGGACCTACGCGGCCATGTTCCCCACCATGATCCTGCTCGGGACGGCCTTCGCGCTGGTCTACGGGCCGCTCACCATCGCCGCCACCGACGGGATCGCCGAGGAGGAGCAGGGGCTCGCCGGTGGGCTGCTGAACACCTCCTTCCAGTTCGGCGCGGGACTGGGACTGGCAGTCGTGACCGCCGTCAGTCTCGCCGCGACCGGAGGCGACATCTCGCCGCAGGGCGTGCTCGACGGTTTCCACGTCGCACTGGTCGTGCCCGTCGTCGCCGCCGCCCTGGGCGCCCTCGTCATCGCCCCCGGGCTGCGCCGTAGCAGGACCCCGATCGAGCAGCACCTGTGAACCTGGAGACGCCATGACTGTGAAAGTGAAGTCCTTCGCCGAGATCGAGAGCGAGTTCAACGCCTTCGTCGGCGCCATCGTCTACGCCACGATGGTCACCGTGGACGCCGAGAACCGGCCCAGGACCAGGGTTCTGATCCCCGTCTGGGAGAACGTCGACGGCCGTCCGCTCGGCTGGCTCGCCACCTACAAGACGCCCGTCAAAGCGGCGCACATCGCCGGCAACCCGCACACCAGCTTCTCCTACTGGACCCAGGGCAACAACTCCGTCGCCGTCGACGCGGTCGCCGCATGGGTCGACGACCTGCCGGCCAGGAGCCACGTGTGGGACCTGTACAAGCGGACGAGCCCGCGCGGAGCCGGCTACGATCTGGGCAACTTCTGGCGCTCGCCGGCCGACCCCAAGCTCCACGTCCTGCGCCTGACACCCTGGCGCATCCAGGTCATCCGCGGCATGGACCTGCGTAGCAGGATCTGGCGGAGCGGCTGACCCCGGGGCCACGTCACCCGATGACCGGCTGGCAGGCCGCTCATCGGGTGACGTGCCGCACCGTGGGCGGGGCTCGGCCCCGGCGCCGGCGTGAACCCCGAGGAGAGCCTCCTGAACCTCGTCAACGCCGGGCTGACCGTCTACGGGGAGTTCCCGGCACTCGCCGGACGGGTCGATCCTCGCGATCCCGACGGGCCGGTGGAGTACCCGGTGACCGACAACGCCGAAGAAGTGATCCGGCAGTACCAACGCGGCGGCGCGCGGTGAGGCGTCAGGCCGAGGTGGCCCGGACCGCCTCACGGATCACGTCGGCGACCTCCTTCGGACGGGACACCGCGACCGCGTGCGAAGCGCCCGCGACCTCGACGCCGGCCGCCCCCGCCCGCTTGGCTCCGAACCGCTGGACCTCGGGGTTGATCGCCTGGTCGGCGTCGGCGATGACCGCCCACGAGGGCTTCGTCCGCCAGGCCGCCGTGCTCGCGGTCTCGGTGAACGCCCCGGCGGCCAGCGGCCGCTGCGCCACCGCCAGCACCCCGGTGACCTCGACGGGCACGTCGGCGGCGAAGACCCGGGGGAACGCCTCGGGGGCGATCGTGAACTCGACGGCGGGCTCGGCGCCCTCCACCGGGTACGTGGCCTGCCGCAGGCTGGCCCCCAGCGGCGGCTCGGGGAACCGTCCCTGCAGCTCGGCGAGGCTCTCGCCCTCTTCGAGGACGTAGGCGGCGACGTAGACGAGACCGACGACGTTCTCCGTCGCGCCGGCCACGGTGATGATCGCACCACCGTAGGAGTGGCCGACCAGCACGACAGGGCCGTCGATCTGGGCCGCCACGGAGGCGACGTACGCCGCGTCGGAGGCCAGGCCGCGCAGCGGGTTGGGCGGGGCCACCACGGGGACGCCGTGCTGCTGCAGTTCGGCGATGACGCCGGACCAGCTGGCCGCGTCGGCGAACGCGCCGTGCACGAGGACGGCTGTCGGGGTGGTGTTCTCCGTCATGGAAGCGCTCCTTGTCGGCAAGGTGTCAGTTGTTCAGCGGCGATCCAAACAGGCCACGACGGGGGAGAGCGAGGCGGAAGCGTACTTCTGCCTGTGCTTCTGCCTCGTCTTCTCCCGGCGCCGCTTGCTTGGATGTGAGGCGAACGGGAGCCCCCATGTGCCGGAGCCCCCGCCTTTCCCACTTGGAGCGATCATGAACAAGCCTGTCCTGGAACCTGCCGCGCAAGCTTTCGCCGAGGCCACGGCCCAGCCGCCGTTCCTCTTCCAGATCTCGCCGGACGAGGGCCGCAAGGCCGTGGACGACGTCCAGTCCGGTCCGATCGACAAGCCCGCCGTGGACGAGGAGTGGGTGACGATCACCGGTGGCCCCACCGGTGCGGTCAGGGCCCGCGTCGTCAGGCCCGCGGGCAGCACGGGCGACCTTCCCGTGATCATTTACATCCACGGCGCCGGCTGGGTCTTCGGCAACGCCCACACCCATGACCGGCTGGTGCGCGAGCTGGCGGTGGGCGCCGGCGCCGCCGTCGTCTTCCCCGAGTACGACCTGTCGCCCGAGCACCGCTACCCGGTGGCGATCGAGCAGAACTGGACGGTGGCCCGGTGGGTCGTCGCCGAGGGCGCGTCCAGGGGCCTGGACGCCACGCGCATCGCGGTGGCCGGCGACTCCGTCGGCGGCAACATGACCGCGGCGCTGACGCTGATGGCCAAGGAGCGAGGGGGAGTGCCGCTGCGGCAGCAGGTGCTGTTCTACCCGGTGACCGACGCGTCCTTCGACACCGGCTCCTACCAGCAGTTCGCCGAGGGCTACTTCCTGCGCCGGGACGGCATGCAGTGGTTCTGGGACCAGTACACCACCGACGAGGCCCAGCGGGCGGAGATCACCGCCTCCCCGCTGCGGGCCACCACCGAGCAGCTGACCGGGCTGCCCCCGGCGCTGGTCATCACCGCCGAGGCGGACGTGCTGCGCGACGAGGGCGAGGCGTACGCGAACAAGCTCCGCGCGGCCGGGGTGCCGGTGACCGCCGTGCGCCATCTGGGGATCATCCACGACTTCGTCATGCTCAACGCGCTGCGCGGGACCTACGCGGCCGAGTCGGCGATCGAGCTGGCCGTCGGCACGCTCCGCCGGGCCCTCGCCGAGAGCTGAGGCGCTCCCCCGGGGCCGTACGGGGGGCCGCTACCACGCCCGGCGGCCCTCGTACGGACCGACTCCCCGACTCCAGGACGGATCCATGTCATCCACCTCCGACCTCGCCCGGATACGCCACGCCAACGCCACCGGCCGGGTCCCGGTCGTCTTCATCCACGGCCTGTGGCTGCTGCCCACGAGCTGGGAGCGCTGGGCCCGGGTGTTCGACGAGGCGGGATTCGCTCCCGTCACTCCGGACTGGCCCGGCACACCGCCGGCCGGAGCCGCGGCCGGCAGGACGGCCGGCGAGGTGGCCGACCATTTCGCGGACCTGATCGGCGGGCTGGAGCGCAGGCCCGCCGTGGTCGGCCACTCCACCGGCGGCCTGCTCACACAGGTCCTCGCCGGGCGCGGCTTGGCCTGCGCCGGCGTGGCCATCGGCCCGGCCCCCTTCCGGGGTGCGCTGCCGCTGCCGATCTCCCCGCCGCGCGCCCCCGCCCGCGCGTCGGCCGATCCGGCCGCCGGCCGCGCCGCCGTCCCGCTCACCTACGACCAGTTCCGCCACTCCTTCGCCAACGCCGTCGGCGAGGAGGAGGCCGAGCGGTTGTACGAGACGTTCGCCGTCCCCACACCGGGCGTGCCGCCGCTCCAGGCGTCCGCCGCGGCCTTCGACCCGTGGAGCGAGCCGGAGGTCGACGGCACCGCGGAGGATCGGGGCCCGCTGCTGCTCATCTCCGGCGAGATGGACTCCACCGTCCCATGGGCCGTCGTCCACGCCTCCTACCGGAACCAGGTCCGCAACGAGCACCACCTGACCGAGATCATCGAGATGCCCGGCCGCGGGCACTCGCTGACCGTCGACAGCGGCTGGCGCGAAGTCTGCGGCACCGCCCTGACGTTCATCCAGCGCTTCGTGGACCCGTGACAGGATCCGCCTGCGCGACCTGGTCGAGCTCCTTGAGCACCTGGGCCGCCCGGTCGGTGTCACCGGTGGCCTCATACAGCTCCACGGCCTCCCGGAACGCCTCGCGGGCCTGCTCCACCTCCTCCAGCTGGACCAGCGCCTTGCCCAGGTTGGTCAACGACAGCGCCAAGGCCCGGGTGATCGGGCGCCTGCGCAACTCCCGCAACGCCTGGCGGTAATGGTCGGCGGCCTCCCGCCAGCGTCCGAGGGCGAGGTAGCCCTCACCCACCAGGTCCAGCGCCGTGCCGACGGCGTGGTTGACGATGGCCGGCGAGCCGCCGAAGGCGGGATCGCGCAGCCGCTCCACCAGGGCCAGGTTGTGCTGCACGGACTCCTCCACCCGGCCGATCCGGCGCAGGCAGTTTCCCATACTGACGACGGCCTGGGCGTAGCCCTCGGTGTCCCCGGCCTCCTGGAAGCACTCCGCCGCCTGCCGCGTGTAGCTCAGCGCGGTCTCCTTGCTCGGATGGTCGTCACGAGCCCACAGCGCCCAGGTGGCGTAGGTCAGCGCCCAGCCCTGCTGACGCACGTCGCCGATGTCGCGGGCCAGCTCCAGCGCGCGCAGGGCGGTCGCCTCCGCCTCGTCGTAGCGGGCCTGGCAGTAGGTCTGCGCCCAGGACAGGTAATTGAGATGCGTCGCCTCCTGCCCGCGCTCGCCCATGGCGCGGGCGGCCCCGGCGGACAGGCCGAACACCTCGGGCCAGTGCCCCCAGTGCATCCACAGGTCCGAGAACCAGTGCATGGCCTCGGCCACCTCGACGACGCGCGCGTGCTCGCCGACGCGGGCCGCCTGTCTCAACGCCGCCAGCCACGCCTCGCCCTCCGACTGGAGCCACTCGTGCGCCTGCTGCGAGCTGTTCAGCTCGACGGGGGAGCTCCAGTCCGGCGGCGGGGCGCCGTAGTCCGGCTCGAACCAGCGTCCGGCGACCGTGGCGACCTTCAGCAGCCAGTCGTCCATACGCCGCCGCGCCTGCCGCTGGGCCACGATGGACTCCTCCTCCGACAGCCGGGCGCGGGCGAACAGCCGCACCAGGTCGTGGAAGCGGTAGCGGTCCGCGTACGGCGACTGCAGCAGACCGAGGTCGACCAGCTCCTCCAGCGCATCCTCGGCCTCGGCCGGGTCGAGCTCGGCCAGGACCGCCGTCATCGGCGCCCCGAAGTCCGGCGCCGCGGCCAGCGCCAGGCGCCGGAAGCTCTGCCGGGCCGGCGGGGAGAGCTGCCGGTACGACAGCGCGAAGGCGGCGGCCACCGACAGGTCTCCCGCGGCCAGGGATTCCACCCGCCGCCCCTCGTCGCCGAGGCGCGCGGCCAGCTGCCCGACCGTCCAGCCGGGCCTGCTCTGCAACCGGTTCCCGGCGATGCGCAGCGCCAGCGGCAAGTTTCCGCACAGGCTCGCCACCTGCGCCACCCCGTCCGGATCGGCCCCGGCGCGCTCCGCGCCCACGATCGCGCGCAGCAGCGCGGCCGCCTCGCCGGCGGCCAGGTGCGCCAGCGGGACCTGGTGCACGCCTTCCAGTCCGGCCAGCGGCCGGCGGCTGGTGACCAGTGTCATCACCGGACCGTCCGAGGGCAACAGCGGACGCACCTGGCCTTCGTGCGCCGCGTTGTCCAGGATGATCAGGCATCGCCGTCCGCGGAGCAGGGCCCGGTAATGGCCCGCGCGGTCCTCCTCGTCGGCGGGGATGCGCCGCTCGGCCACCCCCAGGGCCTTGAGCAGCCGGGACAGCGCCGTCCCCGGGTCCAGCGGGACCGGATCCATGCCGCGCAGGTCCAGATAGAAGCGGCCGTCGGGGAACAGGTCGGCCAGCTGCCCGGCGGCCCGCACGGCCAGCGCCGTCTTGCCGATGCCGGCGGCGCCGGAGACGGCGGCCACGACGGAGGCCCTCTCGTCCCCCGTGCGAGCCGCCAGTTCGCGCAGCGCGCGCAGCTCCCGTGCCCGTCCGGTGAAGTCGCCCACTCCGCGGGGCAGCTCGCACGCGCCCGGCGCGAGGGCCTCCTGGCGCGGTCGTCCCGCCCGTGCCGCCTCCGACAGCGCCCCCCGCTGCGCGTCGTCGAGCCCCAGCCCTTCGGCCAGCGCCTCCACGGTGCGCCGTTGCGGACCGCGGCTGGTCCCGCGCTCCATGTCGCCGATGGCCCGTACGCTGACGCCCGACGCGTGGGAGAGCTCCTCGATCGTCAGCTCGGCGGCGTGTCGCAAGCTCCGTAGCAACCTGCCGAACGACTCCGCCACCCGTCCCCCTCACGATTACCTTCGGCGAAGCACCACAAACGCCGCATATCCACCCTATCCGCCCATTGAGGGCGGATGTTCTGCCGCACGGGCCCGCAGCCGGGCCCGTGTCGACGTCACTGGTCCTGCGGGCCTCTGGGCGGTGCGGCGGGAACGACGCAGGACAGGGCGCGGCGCAGGATGGCGGCGAAGGGTTCGGCGGCGCCGGGCGCGAGCCAGTGCCGCCCCGCCACCCGGACGGCGCCGGTGACCGCGGCGGCCGTGACGGAGGGGAACAGATCGCGGCCGGCGTCGGTGCCGGTGCGTGCCGCGATCGCCTCGGCGAGCGGGCCCTCCGCCATGGTGAACGCCTTCAGCGCCTCGCCCTCCAGCTCGGGCGTCGACATGATCATGCGCAGGCCCGCCTTGTCGGGCTCGGGGTCGGTGTAGAGCTCGATCACGGCCGCGATGACGGCCTGGTCGAGCGGCTCGTCGGCGGGCCGGGAACGCAACGCCTCCCCGGCGCGCCTGGACTGGTCGGCCTGGAAGGCGCAGATCGCCTCCTCCCGGCTGGAGAAGTAGTTGTTGTAGGTGCGGGGTGACACTCCCGCGGCCGTGGCGATGTCGTGGACGCGGACGCGGACCAGCCCGTTGGGGCCCTGCTCGATGGCCAGGCGCAGCGCGGCGTGGCTGATCGCCTCCCGGGTGGCCCGTCTGTTGCGCGTCCGGAGGTCCATGGCGTCGTCGTTCATGGGACGACTCTACCCGATACTGCGCGCCGCGCACTGTATGCGTGTCACGCAAGTTGTGGGTAGAGTGCGACGGGATGCCTGGCACTCACACCTGGAGAGTGCCAACAACAGGGCGTGTGCCGGGACGGTGAGCTCCGCCGGCAGGCCTGCCGGCGGACCGTCCGTCGCGGGCGCCGTCCCGGCCGGCCCCCATCAAGAACAGGAGCGGGAATGGCTTCGAAGATGATCGCGTTTGACGAGGACGCCCGGCGCGGTCTCGAGCGCGGTATGAACCAGCTCGCGGACGCCGTCAAGGTGACCCTCGGCCCCAAGGG
>NZ_JBVJHH010000041.1:0-92966 GCF_055586905.1 Streptosporangium sp. NPDC048886 | reverse complement strand
GCGACGCCGAGGTCGTCCAGGAGCCGACCGAGCAGCCCTACGGCGTCCGCGACTGCGCCTTCCGCGACCCCGCGGGCAACCTGGTCCGCATCCAGCAGCTCCGCTGAGCCGTCCGGCTGTCGCGGCCATGACCCGCGCCGCCGTTCAGGTAGACAGCGGGCCGTTGCCGCGCCCCTACCGAAAAAGGCGGGCCGGACATGCTGCTCGAAACTGGTTAGATCAAGCCAGGCGACGCCGACGGAGGCCGCGAACGCGGTCCGCGTAACAGATACAGATGGAGACACGATGAGTATGGCCACGAGGACGGATACGCAGTCGCCTGCGCTGCACGTTGCCGACTGCCACGATCTGATCCGCGTGCAGGGCGCGCGTGAGAACAACCTCAAGGACGTCAGCGTCGAGATCCCGAAGCGCCGGCTGACGGTGTTCACCGGCGTCTCCGGCTCGGGCAAGAGCTCTCTGGTGTTCGGCACGATCGCCGCGGAGTCGCAGCGGCTGATCAACGAGACCTACAGCGCCTTCGTGCAGGGCTTCATGCCGACGCTGGCGCGGCCGGAGGTCGACCTGCTGGAGGGGCTGACAACGGCGATCATCGTCGACCAGGAGCGGATGGGCGCCAACTCCCGCTCCACCGTCGGCACCGCCACCGACGCCAACGCGATGCTGCGGATCGTCTTCAGCCGGCTCGGCGAGCCGAGTGCCGGGCCGGCGTTCCACTACAGCTTCAACCTGCCCGCCGGCGCCTGCCCGCGCTGCGAGGGGATGGGCCAGGTCACCGACATCGACCTGTCCCAGCTCTACGACGACTCCAAGTCGCTCAACGAGGGTGCGCTCACGGTCCCCGGCTACAGCACAGACGGCTGGTACGGCCGGATCTTCAGCGGCTGCGGCTTCTTCGACCCCGACAAGCCGATCCGCAAGTTCACCGAGGCCGAGCTCCACGACCTGCTCCACAAGGAGCCGACCAAGATCAAGGTCGACGGCATCAACCTGACGTACGAGGGCCTGGTCCCGAAGATCCAGAAGTCGATGCTGTCCAAGGACAAGGATGCGCTGCAGTCGCACATCCGGGCCTTCGTGGAGCGGGCGGTGACGTTCACCGCCTGTCCCGAGTGCGGCGGCAGCCGGCTAAACGAGGCGGCCCGGTCGTCGCGGATCGGCGGGATCAACATCGCCGACGCGTGCGCGATGCAGATCAGCGACCTGGCCGAATGGATCCGCGGCGTCGACGAGCCGTCGGTGGCGCCGCTGCTCGCCACGTTGCAGCATACCCTCGCCTCGTTCGTGGAGATCGGGCTGGGCTATCTCTCGCTCGACCGGCCGTCGGGCACGCTGTCGGGCGGCGAGGCGCAGCGCACCAAGATGATCCGCCATCTCGGCTCCTCGCTCACCGACGTCACCTACGTCTTCGACGAGCCCACCACGGGCCTGCACCCCCATGACATCCAGCGGATGAACGACCTGCTGCTGCGGCTGCGGGACAAGGGCAACACGGTGCTCGTCGTGGAGCACAAGCCGGAGACGATCGCGATCGCCGACCACGTCGTCGACCTCGGCCCCGGCGCCGGTACGGCGGGCGGCACCGTCTGTTTCGAGGGCACCGTCGAGGGGCTGCGGGCCAGCGGCACCATCACCGGCCGCCATTTCGACGACCGGGCCGCCCTCAAGGAGACGGTGCGCAAGCCCACCGGCACGCTGGAGATCCGCGGCGCGACGGCGCACAACCTGCGTGACGTCGACGTCGACATCCCGCTCGGGGTGCTTGTCGTCGTCACCGGCGTCGCCGGCTCCGGCAAGAGCTCGCTCGTGCACGGGTCGATCCCCGCCGGCGCGGGTGTGGTGTCGATCGACCAGGGCGCGATCCGCGGCTCGCGACGGAGCAACCCGGCGACCTACACCGGACTGCTCGACCCGATCCGCAAGGCGTTCGCGAAGGCCAACGGCGTGAAGCCGGCGCTGTTCAGCGCCAACTCCGAGGGCGCCTGCCCCAACTGCAACGGCGCCGGCGTCCTCTACACCGACCTGGCGATGATGGCCGGCGTCGCCACCATCTGCGAGGAGTGCGAGGGGAAGCGGTTCCAGGCATCGGTGCTGGACCACCACCTCGGCGGCCGCGACATCAGCGAGGTGCTCGCGATGTCGGTGACCGAGGCCGAGGAGTTCTTCGGCGCCGGTCAGGCGCGCACGCCGGCCGCGCACGCCATCCTCTCCCGGCTCGCCGACGTCGGGCTCGGCTACCTCAGCCTCGGCCAGCCGCTCACCACGCTGTCCGGCGGCGAGCGGCAGCGGCTCAAGCTGGCCACCCACATGGCCGAGAAGGGCGGCGTCTACGTCCTCGACGAGCCGACCACCGGCCTCCACCTCGCCGACGTCGAGCAGCTGCTCGGCCTGCTCGACCGGCTCGTCGACTCCGGCAAGTCGGTCATCGTCATCGAGCACCACCAGGCGGTCATGGCGCACGCCGACTGGATCATCGACCTCGGTCCCGGCGCCGGCCACGACGGCGGCCGGATCGTCTTCGAGGGCACACCCGCCGACCTCGTCGCCGCCCGCTCCACCCTCACCGGCGAGCACCTCGCGGCCTACATCGGCACCTGACCGGGGCCCTCGCGGACACCGTGAGACGAGTTTCTCCCATCTGTTCTGACTCGTCTCACTCAACCGGCGGGTCCGGGAGTGGACGAGCCGGGAGGCGGCTCGGGAAAACGCGGACGTGCGACACAACCGCCCGACGCACGGGGAGATCGTGATCCCGCAGCGGCTGCGCGGTCCGGCCGGCTGCGCCTCGACCGGATCGACCGGGAGTACGCGCAGCCGCCGGACGCCGAGACGCTCACCCGCGGCGTGCACCGGTCGGCAGGGGCGGCTCCGGCCGGGGCGGCGGGGGCCGGGGCGTCCCGTCCGACCCGTGGTCGATTTCTCAAATCTGAGATATTCTCCCGCATATGGGAAAGGCCGAGGAGACCGCGTTCCGGAGCTCCGATTCCGAGCAGGTGGAGGTCCGCCTGGCGGGTCGGCTCGCGCAGCTGCGGGTGGAGCGCGGCTGGTCGCTGGAGGAGCTGGCGCAGCGCGCGGACGTGAGCCGCTCGACGTTGTCGCGGCTGGAGCGGACGGAGATCAGCCCGACGGCGGCGTTGCTGGGCAGGCTGTGCGCGGTCTACGGGCGGACGATGTCGCAGTTGCTGGCCGAGGTGGAGTCGGAACCGCCGCAGTTGGTGCGCGCCGACCGGCAGGTGGTGTGGCGGGATGAGACCTCGGGATTCACCCGGCGGTCGGTGTCCCCGCCCCATCCTGGACTACGCGGTGAGCTTGTCGAGGGGGTGCTGCGGCCGGGCGCCGACATCTCCTACGACGGGCCGCCCGTGCCGGGGCTGGAGCAGCACATCTGGGTGCTGGAGGGCGTGCTGGAGGTCACCGCCGGCGGCGGCGTGCACGAGATCCGGGCGGGCGACTGCCTGCGTTTCCGGTTGTGGGACCGGTCGCGGTTCCACTGCCCGGGCCCCGATCCGGTCCGTTACGCCCTGATGATCGTCCTACCGTGAGCGGCACGGAGGGCGCCAGGCACGGTCCGGCGCGGTCCGCGCTGCGGCGCCAGGGGCGGTCCGGCGCGTCCGAGTGCGACGGCAGACGCGTCCGCGCTGCGGCGCCAGGCGCGTCCGCGGCGCGACGGCAGGCGCGGTCAGGCGCGTCCGCGGTGCGACGTCAGGCGCGTCCGCGATGCGGCACCGGTCCGGGACCGGCCCCGATCCTTGAGCAGCCGCCTCAGATCCGCGGCCGGGCCGCCCCGCCCCGCACGCTCCCGACCGTCCCCCTCCCGCGCGTGACAGAGGAACCCCATGTCGCACCCCATCACCCGCCTGTCCGCAGATGACTTCCGCGGCAGCGTGAAGAGCCTGGCCGGCCTCCTCGTCGACGTCGTCGCCGGCGGCTCCTCCCTCGGCTTCCTGTCCCCCTTCGACCAGGACGCGGCGGCGGCCTGGTGGCGCACCCAGCAGTCCGCCGTGTCCGACGGCAGCCTCCGCGTCTGGGCCGCCCACGGGCCCGACGGCATCACCGGCACCGTCAGTCTCGCCCTGGAACGCAAGCCCAACGGCCGGCACCGCGCCGAGATCGTCAAGCTCATGGTCCACCGCGACGCCCGTGGCCGGGGACTGGCCCGCGCGCTCCTCGCCACCGCCGAGCAGGCCGCCGCGCGGGCCGGGGTCACCCTCCTGCTCCTGGACACCGCGACCGGCAGCGCCGCCGACCACCTCTACCGCGCCGCCGGCTGGACGAGGTACGGCATCGTCCCCGACTACGCGGCCACCCCGGACGGCTCCCTCGAAGACTGCAGCTTCTACTACAAGCAGCTCACCTGACCCCCGGGCCCGGCCCACCGCACCGGGCAGGCACCGTGGCGTGACCCGGCACAGAGGCTGCCGCATCGGTCAGGCGGCTGTCCGCGGCCCGTCACCGCCGCCCGCCTCGGCCGCATGACCGGCCGCGGCTTCCGCGGCCGCGGCCGAGCCGCGTCAGTCCAGGCAGAACTCGTTGCCCTCGGGGTCGGTCATCACGATGAAGCCGGCGCTCATCGGGGGAGCGGGCTCGTAGCGACGTACCCGCTTCGCTCCCAGCGCGACGAGCCGGTCGCACTCGACCTCCAGCGCCGCCATCCGCTCCTCTCCCCGCAGTCCGGGAGCCGCGCGGACGTCGAGGTGGACGCGGTTCTTGGCGACCTTGTCCTCCGGGACCTGCTGGAAGAACAGCCGTGGGCCGTGCCCGTCCGGGTCCTCAATGGCCGATCTCGTGTTGCGCTGCCCCTCCGGCACGCCGGCCCGCGCGAGGAAGTCGTCCCACGCGGCCAGCGGGTCGGCGCCGTCGGGCAGGTCGACCCCGGGCGGGCCGGGATGGACATAGCCCAGCACTTCGCGCCAGAAGGACGACAGCGCCCGCGGGTCGTGGGCGTCGAAGGTGACCTGGACGTGGCGGCTCATCGGGTTGCTCCGTTCGTAGCGGGTTCGGTGTGCAGGTAGAGGTCGCGCAGCAGGCAGACCTCGGACAGGTGGTGGATCAGCTCGCGGTGGATGTGCAGCACCAGATCGGCCGTGGGCGCCTCGGGGAAGGGCTCCTTCGCGCCGATCGGGACCCGGAGCCCGGCCTCGCCGAGGCCGCGCACCCCGGCCAGCCAGACGTCGAGCTGGGCCTCGAGCTGGTCGAGCGCGGTGGCCGCGTCGGCGGCGTACTCCCAGGTCTCGTACGACGCCGCCGGCGCGCCGAAGTGCGCCGCGTTACGCGCGGCGAGCACTCCGACGATGACGTGACCGAGCCGCCAGGCGATCGTGGTGAAGGCCGCGGGGGCCGGCTGGGGGAAGGCGAAGTCTATCGTGAAGTCCCCGGCACCGACCTGCACGGGCGCCGTCGAGCTGCCGCGCGGCCGCACGCTCCAGGCGTCCGGCACCGGCGACCAGAAATACTCGTCGTCGGTGAGGCCGTCGAGCCGGGCTCGGAGCTGGTGGTTCCAGTGGAACTCCCACTGCTCGCGCAGCGTCCGGTTCCAGTCGAGTTCGTCTGCGTCCATGGAGCCACTCTGACGCCCCTAGCGGACAGAATCGGTCCGCTATCTGGCAGAGTGGGCGACATGGACGGGGCGAGCGGTGACGAGCGGGGTACGACAGAGCGGGTGCTCACCCTGCTCGGACTGCTGCAGCAGCGCCAGGTCTGGACCGGCCCCGAGCTCGCCGACCGGCTCGGGGTCACACCGCGCACGGTACGGCGTGATGTCGAGCGGCTGCGCGCGCTCGGCTATCCGGTGCATGCCGGCCAGGGCGTCGGCGGCGGCTACCGGCTCGGCCCGGGGAAGGACCTGCCGCCGCTGCTTCTCGACGACGAGGAGGCGATCGCCACCGCGGTCTCGCTGCTCGCCGGCGCGGGTGGCGCGGTCGCCGGCGCCGGCGACGCCGCGCTCCGCGCGCTGACCAAGCTCGACCGGGTGCTGCCCACCCGGCTGCGGCACGAGGTGCGCGCGCTCTCCGGCTCGGTGGAGTCCTTCGGCGGAGGCCGCACGCCGGTCGACCCCGAGGTGCTCATGACACTGGCCAGAGCCTGCCGCGACGAGATGGAGGCCGGCTTCGACTACCCGTCCGGGAACGAGGTGCGACGGCGGCGGGTCGAGCCCTACCGCCTGGTCGCCTCCGACCGGCGCTGGTACCTCCTCGCCTACGACCTCGATCGCGACGGCTGGCGCAGCTTCCGCGTCGACCGGATGACCGCAGTGTCCGCGCGGACCTGGCACTTCCGCCCGCGCGCGGCGCCCGACGCGGCGACGTACGTGCAGGAGAGTGTGGCGAGTCGGGTCTACCCGCACCAGTCGCGCTTCCTCGTGCACGCCTCGGCCGACACGGTGCGCGCGCAGATCCCGGCGTCGGCGGCCGTCGTACGACCGCGAGGGAGCGAGCGCTGCGAGGTGCTCAGTGGCGCCGGCAGCCTTGACTTCGCGCTCATGCACGTGCTCCTGCTGGGGCACGACTTCGAGGTGCTCGACCCTCCGGAGCTCGGGAGGCGCTGCCGCGCGCTGGCGGAGAGACTGCTGTCGGCCGGTGCCTCGACCTCACCGGCGCCGGACATGGAGGAGTCATGAGCCGCGACCACGCCGGTGCCTGGCTGTCCGGGCGGTCGTTGAGGAGAGAAGGTTCCTGAAGGAGTTTCCGACGGCCTCGGCGCCACTTCCGAAACTGGTTCCGCGATCCGCAGAAACGTTGGTCCTTGAAGTCCGGGATGCCGTCAGCCCGTCTTCCGGGCCTCGATGAGGAAGCGCTGCGAATAGGCCACGAAGGGTCCGTGGCGCTCCATGAAGTCGTGGAGCTCGGCCAGCCGGTCCCGGTAGGCGTCCACAGTGAAGCCCGGGACGATCCAGATCACCTTGCGGAGGAAGTGGACGACCGCCGCGATGTCGTGGAACTCCATCCGCAGCGATTCCTGGCGCAGGTCGACCACTTCCAGATCGGCCGCCTCCGCCTCGGCCACGGCCCTCATCGGGCTCCGGGACGGGTGGACCGGCTGCGGTCCCATCATGAGATCGGTCAGTTCGCGGACCGAACCGGCGCCTACGTCCTGGGAGAGGTAGGCGCCGCCCGGGCGCAGGACCCGATGGATCTCGTCCCAGCGAGTCGCCACCGGGTGCCTGCTGACCACCAGGTCGAAGCGACCGGCGGGGAACGGCAGGTCGTCGGTGTCACCGACTTCGAGCACGGTGGCGTTGAACCTGGCGAGGTTGCGGCGGGCGATCTCCAGGTTCGGCGGCCAGGACTCCGTCGCCGCCAGGAAGGGTGGGGCGACCGGGATCGAGGCCAGCACTTCACCTCCGCCGGTCTGGATGTCGAGCGCGGCCTCGGCCTCCGCCATCCGTCCGGCCAGCAGTTTCGCGTAGCCCCAGGACGGGCGCTGCTCGCTCGCGCGCCCGGCGAACCAGGAGAAGTCCCAGCCCTCGGTTGGGACGGCTGAGCCCTCGGCCAGGAGATCCTCGAACGTCGACATGGGATGAGGATGACAGGCAGCCGTGATGTCCGCACCTGGATTAGATCTTGAGCTCCGGCCGGGCGGCCGAGATCGGCCAGTCGTGATGACGGAGGACTGCTCTGCCCCTCGCCGTGGTCCGGGTCACTCCACCCACTCGTAGCCCGAGTAGAGGGTGCCGCCGAACCAGAGGTAGCGGCCGGCGGCGTCGACATAGCGGTAGGTCTGCGCCTGCGCCTTCGTCTGGTGCCAGCCGGGACCGCACGGGATGTAGCCCTTGTATATAGAGGGTCCGGTGAGGCCGAATTCGTTTGTGCCCGTCGTGCCGTAGACCCAGTCTGCGGTGGCGCACACCTCCCACACGCTTCGGGACTCGTTCCACTTCTGCACCTCCAGCCGGACCCTGGCCTGCACGACCCGCCCGGTGACGCAGTCCCCCGCGAGCGCGTAGGCCGTGGCCGACGCGATGTTCCCCGACAGCCGACCGGGTACGTGGTGGTCGATGCCCGCATCGGCCTTGACGCAGAAGGTGGCTCCCTGCTCCACCGTGACGTGGGTCTGCCAGGTGTACGCCTGCGCCGCCTGCGGCACCGCCACGGTCAGCAGCAGGAAGAGTGCGGACAGCGGGCCAAGGAGCAGGGCTTTCCGTCTCGACATGGTGTCTCCGTCGGGTCGTCGGATGGTTTCCGGTGATAGATCCGGCGTGCGGCACCGGCGGCGCGGTGCGAGACGGCCGGGGAGGGCTGTCGTTCTTCCAGGCCGGCGACCGCGCCCACGTCCCCGTCCAACGGTCGGATCCGCTGTGGTCTCCAACCCGAAGGACCTGTCCCGGCCGGCCCCGTTGTCCCCTCCCAGACTGCGTTGCGGCCCGCTGGTCGCGGGACCCCGCAACTGTGTGACAGGTGGCTCAGAAATACCCCTATTTGAGGGCTTGTGCGGACATATCCGAGCGCTCATGCTCGGGCGATGGAGTCAGCCTTACGCGGCGCGGCGGCCCGGCACACGTTCGAGCGGATCCAGCGGTTGACTCGGACAGGCGTCGCCGACAGCGAGTTCCTGGCCAGACTTTCGCACCTGCTGCGGGAGATCGTCCCTTTCGACGCCTCGTTCTGGACGGGGGCCGATCCGGTGACGATGCTCGCCACCTCGCCCTCGCGGCTGGAGAACCTGGGCTCGGGTGAATACTGCGACCGGTACTGGGAGAACGAGTTCTTCGTCGAGGACGTCAATCACTTTCACACGCTGGCCGGTATGCCGACTCCGACCGCGTCCCTGTATCGCGTCACGGGCGGGCATCCGGCGCGGAGCTCCCGCTATCACAACGTGAACCTCTTACAGGGGCTCGGTGACGAACTGCGGTGCGTGTTCCGGACCGGCCGCGACGTGTGGGGCTACATGTGCCTGTGGCGGGCCGCGGACGCGCAGCCGTTCACCCTCGGAGAGGAGCACCTGCTCGCCGGCCTCTCCGCTCCGATCGGCGAGACCTTCCGGCGCTCGGCGCTGCTGCGGCCGGACCCGGTGATCGGTGTGCCCGACGGCCCCGGGCTGCTCATGTTCGACCGGACCGGAGCCCTCGAATCGCTCAACGAACCCGCGGAGGCATGGCTGCAACGGCTGCCGTTCACCCGGTTGAGCCACGACGATCCCGGCGCCACCCCCATACCCGCCGAACTGCGCTCGGTGGTGAACAAGGCCCGTGCCGTCGCCGCCGGGCGTGACACGGGTACCGCTCGGGCCCGGCTGCAGGTCGGTGGCCGGTGGGTGGTGATCCACGGCTTCGCGCTGCGCGAGGTCGGCAGCGAGGGCGGCCGGACGGCCCTGGTGATCGAGTCGGCCAAGGCTGCGGAGATGGCACCCCTGATCGTCAGGGCGTATCAGCTGGGGCGACGGGAACAACAGGTCATCCGCCTGATCGCGGCGGGCCTGACCACTGCCGAGATCGCAGCGAGGCTCTCCCTGTCCACCCACACCATCCGCGGCTATCTCAAGCAGATATTCGAGAAGGTCAAGGTGTCGACCCGCGGCGAACTCACCGCGAAGATCTTCGCTGACCACTACAAGGAGACGATGAACCCGGACTTCGCCGTCGACCTGTGACGGGGTGCCGGTGCTGTTCGGCCAGGGCCTCTACCCGATGATCCAGCAGGCCTACGCCGACCGGCTCAAGACCTGGGCCGACTGGCAGGACCTTTCGGCCGAAGCTCACGGCACGCCCGATCACGCAGATCGGTGACCCCCGGTCCGAGCTTTTCGCGACCTGAGCCACGTCGCTCCTCTCGGCCCGAAGGGTGCCGCCTCGCGCCGCGGATCCGTGACCGGTCGCGTGGTGGCGCTGTAGGCACCACGACCGACAGAACCCGGCACCAGGTGCGATCTGCGCCGGCGGGGGAAGGGCAAGGCGGCCCGGAAGCTCCGGTCCGCCCTGCCGGAAACCTAGGCGGCCCGCCGTACGGTCACCTGGGTGTGGGCCACAGCGGCGTTACCCGCCCGGTCCACCACCCGATACGTGATCCTGTACACCCGGGCCGACCCGCCATCCCGCTCCGCACGCAGCGCGAAGGAGGTGTCGGCCGTGCCGTACGAAGCACCGCGGACGTCGTCCTCCACCCCGGCCGACGAGCTGGTGATCGAGACCAGGGCGACCGTGACGGGACCGGCGTCGGCCGCCTTCAGCGAGATGTCCACCGGCACCAGCCTGTGGTTCGGCGGCCACAACCGGTCGGGGCTGGGCGTGACGGTCAGCGTGGGAGCCGTCGTGTCGATCCTGACGGTGACCGATCGGGACTCCTCGACGTTGCCGGCCCGGTCGACGCTGCGGAAGGTCAGCACGCTCTCCCCCTCACGGTCCACGCGCACGGGACCGGAGTAGGCCCGCCAGGCGTCGTCGCCGAGGTGGTACTCGGTCCGCTCCACGCCGGTGCCCGCGTCGGAGGCGGTCAGTGTCACCTGCACGGGCCGGGAGGCCCAGCCTGTGGGCACCCCGGACGCGGTGGTCACCGGCGCCTCGCCGTCCCCGAGAGCAGTGTGGATCTTGAAGCCGTCGACGATGAAGTAGGAGCCGTCCTTCTTCACCCCCTTGAGTGTGTGCGGCCCCGGTGCCAGGCCGGTCTTGGTGTAGACGACCTTCTGGTACTCGCGGGTCGGGTTGTTGTTGTCGATGGTGGTGTCGAGCTTGCCGTCCAGGTAGAGGTCGACCTTGCCCTCGTCGGAGTTGACCTGGGCGATGTATTCGACGCCGGTGCCGTGGAAGGCCAGCTCGAAGGCGTCCCCGTCGGTCTGGGTGGCGTGCAGGTCGTCGAGGGTGGATCCGGCGCCGCCGCGCTGGTCGTTCTTCCAGTCCCAGCCGGTGCCGGTGTAGGTGACGCCGGAGACGTTGTCGATCGTCTCCACGCCGGCGGCCTTGATCAGACTCAGGTCCGTCAGCGCCTGGTTGCGCCAGACCTTCAGCGCCGTCGGCCGTCCGACGGGAGTGCGGTTGTAGACTTTCCAGAAGCTGTTGCGGTCGCTCACCTTGACGTCGGCGATCTCCCTGATGACGTCGCCGGTGCGCAGCCCCTGCCGCCAGGCATGGGAGTCGGCGGGCACGGCGGCGAAGAACAGGCCGTCGTAGTCGGTGAGCCCGACGGAGGACTTCACCTCGTCGCTGTGGATCTCGGTGACCGTCGCGCCCATGAGCGGCTCGGCCAGGTTGCCGATCGTCAGGCCGGTGTCCGGCTTGCGCCAGGTGAGCGGCGGCGGCGTGGGCGAGCCCGGCTTGCCGAACCCGGTCATCGCGAAGGGCTTGAAGCCCAGCGCCAGAGCCGGGGAACCGGCCTTGAGGGAGTAGTCGAGCTTGGCCGGATCCGCGTAGGGGCTCGCCCCCTCGAACAGGGGGTCACCGACGATCGAGCGGGTGTCGAGGCCGCGGGCGCGCCAGGCGTCGGTGATGTCAGCGACGGGCTTGCCGTTGTTCCAGAAGAGGTTGTCGTCGTAGGCGGTCTTGGAGGTGGACGGATCGCTCTGGATGAAGTCGTAGGGGTCGTCGGTGACGAAGATGTTCTTCTCGACGACGTCGCCGTTGTCGGCGTAGGAGACGTGGAAGTGCCCGCCGCCGTTGACGAAGACGTTGCCGCGCACCGTGCGGAAGAAGCCCTCGCGCAGCTTCACCCCGCCGTTGAGCAGGAGGTTGCCGGTGACCTCGTAGTTGGATGAGCCGTCGTCGAGGTCGACGTCCCAGTGGGAGGAGTGCCAGATCCGGTTGTGCCGGATCTTCGTGGTCTCCGTCGCGTCAAGCTTGGCGTAGTCCTTCTTCACCGCGTCACCGGCGGTCAGGGGCCAGAAGCGGTCGCGGCCCCAGGAGTTGATCGGCCCGTGGTCGGAGGTCTCCTTGACGCAGTCGAAGATGTCGTTGTCCTCGATGACGTGCCCGCCCCAGGTGCCGTCGTTGATGTCGACGCAGGCGCGCGGCCCGTCGTGCACGGTGTTGCCGGAGACCGTGACCCGGCGGCTCATCGAGATCTGCACGCCGGAGGTCTGCTTCTCGAAGCGCCCGTTGCGGGTCAGGTAGTTGCCGGTGATCGTGATGTCGCGCGGGTAGTCCTCGGTCTTCGGGCCCGGCGTGGTGTCGGTGATGGTCCGCCGCATGTCGTCCCAGGTGGAGCGCTCGCGGACGGCCTCGTGCGAACCGATCACCGCGATGTCGCTGGCCCCGGAGTCGCGGAAGTCGCCGCCGGAGACGACGTTGCCCTCGGCGTATCCGTCCATGAAGACGGCGTTGCCGCCGACCTGGTCGAAGCGGGCGTCACGGACGGTGATCTTCTTGGTGTTCTTGAGGTAGACCGCACCCGCGCGGGCGATGGCCCAGTCGCCCAGCTGCAGTTTCTCGTACGGCCGGCTGAACAGCGTCCGGTGCGTCTGGGTGAAGGTGAACCCGGAAAAGGTGAGGTCGTGCACCGGTGACGCGGGTGAATCGCCCACGACGCGGATGAGCTCCTCCCGCTCGGCCGTCTCGACGCGGACCGCCGCGGGGTCGACGCCGGCGGGAGGCTGGAGGTACAGCCTGCCCGCGGCCTTGTCGTAGAACCACTCCCCCGGCGCGTCCAGCTCCTCCAGGACGTTCTCGACCATGCGCTTCTGCGGGTGCAGCCCGCTGCCCCTGTTGTTGTCGCCCACCCACTGCAGCGTCGGGTCGCCGTTGCCGTCGACGCCTGTCACCTTGAAGGAGTTGCCGCCCCATTCGCCCTGGTGCAGCCCGCGCACCAAAGCGGTCGTGGGGTTCTTCCAGCGGGCCACCCGCGACGGGGAGATCGCGTCGGCGGCGTACCCGTCGAGCACCGCGACTTTGGGATCGAAGTTCGGGTACCTGGCCAGGACCTGCCGCCTGCCGTCCAGGAAGAGTTCGTCGAAGTCGAGGTCCTTGCCGATGTCGGCGACCAGGGTGGCGCCCTGGTGGGTGGTCCAGGCGGGCGCGAGCCTGCGCCCGCCGCTGAGCACGACCTGCTCACCCGCGGCCGCCTCGTAGGTGGCACCGGAGTCGCCGGGGGTGAAGGTGAGGGGCTCGGAGAGGTAGTAGACGCCGCCCCGCACCCGCACCCGCAGCGGGCCGGTCGCGGTGGGCAGTGCCTCACGGACGGCGCGCTGGGCGCGCGTGATCGTCCTGAACGGCGCCGCCTCGGTGCCCGCGGCGTCGTCGTCGCCCTCCGTGGCCACATGGAAGACGGTGTCGGCCGCCAGGGCCTCGGTGGGGGTGAGGGCGGTCAGCCCGCTCGCGGCGATGCATGCCGCGAGGAGCAGCCGCCAGGGCTTGCCGTGACGCATAGGGGTCTCCTGTCGTGGATCACCTCATTTTCGACACAGCCCCCTTGTGAAGGCGATCACGCCAAGGTTACGTTTCATCCGATCAATCAACGTCTGGAGCCCCCACATGAGGCGGAAACTGCTCTTAGCTCCCGCTACTAGCCTCCTTATCATCGGATCTATCTTCACAACGCAGCCTGTCGCGAGTGCCGACGCGCCACCTGCGTACGAGCCCACAGTGGAGTCGCTGAACAGCCATCCGGTGCCTGGGTGGTTCAACGACGACAAGTTCGGCATCTTCATCCACTGGGGCGCCTATTCGGTGCCCGCGTGGGGACCGCGCGGCAGCTACGCCGAGTGGTACGGGAACTACATGAACTCACCCGGGAGCGCGACGAACGCCCACCACAAGGCCACCTACGGCCAGGACTTCAACTACGACACCTTCCTGCAGCAGTGGAAGGCGGAGAAGTTCGAGGCGGCCGACTGGGTCAAGTTGTTCAAGGACGCCGGCGCCAAGTACTTCGTGCTGACCTCCAAGCACCACGAGGGCATGGCCCTGTGGGACAGCAAGACCAGCGGGCGTGACAGCGTCGAGCTCGGACCCGGCCGTGACCTGGCCAAGGAGCTGTTCGACGCGGCGCGCAAGGACGAGGCCAAGCTGAAGGCCGGGTTCTACTACTCGCTCTATGAGTGGCACAACCCCGCCTACACCGGGCGGCCGGCGACCAATCCCTACACGGGAGCGGAGATTCCGTACATCGGAGCACCGAGCGGCGGTGACTACGTCAAGGACTACATGCTCCCGCAGATGCGTGAGCTCATCGACGGCTACGACCCCGACATCATCTGGTGCGACGGCCAGTGGGACAAGCCGGCCTCCTACTGGAACACCGCCGGAGTGCTCGCCGACTACTACAACAAGGCGCTCAAGAGCGGCAAGGAGGTCGCGGTCGCCAACCGGTGCAAGATCCAGAGCGGCGACCTCGACAGCCCCGAACTGGACTTCCAGACCCCTGAGTACGCCGTCAAGCCGGACATCGACCCGGTCAAGTGGGAGTCCAGCCGCGGCATCGCGCACTCCTACGGCTACAACCAGAACGAGCCGGAGGAGGACCACCTGACCTCCGACCAGCTCGTGGACTCGCTCGTGGACATCGTCAGCAAGAACGGCAACCTGCTGCTCGACATCGGCCCGAAGGCCGACGGCACGATCCCCGAGATCCAGCGGCAGCGGCTGCTGGACATCGGCGCCTGGCTCAAGACCAACGGCGAGGCGATCTACGGCACCACGTACTGGAACCGGGCCCAGGAGAAGGGCGGCCCCGACGACGTCCGCTACACGGTGAAGGACGGCACCCTGTACGCCACGGCGCTGAAGTGGCCGGGCGAGCAGCTCACGCTCGGCGCCGACCTGCCGGTGGACCACAGCACCCGCATCACCATGCTCGGCTCCGGCGCGCGCCTGTCGTGGAGCCGTGACGAGCAGGGCCGCGTCGTGGTGAACACCCCGCAGGAGACCGGGAAGCACGCCTACGTCTTCAAGATCGATACGCCGGGCGTGCGCAGCCTGCTGCGCACCTCCTCCAACCTGGCAAAGGAGATCGCCCCCGGTCAGACGATCAGCGGCGAGCTCACGGTCACCAACCCCGGCAAGCGGCACGCCCCGGCCACCGAGCTCTCCCTCACCGTGCCGCAGGGCTGGACGGCCACGCTCGGGGCGCCTCGTGTGCGCCCGCTCGGTCCCGGTGAAAGCGTGAAGGTGCCGATCAGCGTGAGCGCCCCCGCGGGCGTGGCACCGGGCCCCTACCCGCTGGGCCTGTACCAGCGCACCGGGCGCATGGGGACGACCACCGCCCTGCCCCTGGCGGTCAACCGGCCCAACCTCTCGCTCGGCAAGCCGGCCACGCAGAAGAGCACCGGCTACGACGCGCCGGCCTCCCGGGCCGTCGACGGCGACACCGACGGCAACTGGGGCGCCGCAACGACGACGCACACCGCCGAGCCGGAGAAGCAGGCCTGGTGGCAGGTCGATCTCGGCGCCTCGGCCACGCTGGACAGCGTGGACGTCTGGAACCGGCTCGACTGCTGCGCCGACCGGCTGAATGACTTCTGGGTGATGGCCTCCGACCAGCCGTTCACCACCGACGACCTGGACCAGGCCCGCACCGCGCCCGGCGTGACCGCCGTGCACGTCGGCGAGCAGGCCGGCTCACCGAGCAAGGTCAGACTGCCCGAGGGCACCAGGGGCAGGTACGTCAGGATCCAGCTCGCCTCGCCGTCCAACCCGCTGTCCCTGGCCGAGGTCCAGGTCAGAGGCTAGGCGTATTGACCAGGAGCGTTGTTGACAGCAGGGCTTGATCTGTAGCGAAGCCCTCCGGTGAGGTGAAGGTGTCGGGTCTTCACCTCACCGGAGGTCTTCGTGTCCCACCGTAACGCCCGGCTGCCCGTGTCTGGGGCTGGGGCTGGGGACGCCCACCACCGCCACCCCGGCGCTACCGCCACAGGTTCGTCTATTCCTTTTGAGAAACGCAGCACTAGACCGAAAACTTAACCCCAACGCGGCCTTCCCGGCTTCCACCCCGAATCGCGCCAGGCTGGCGTTTCGCGTTCGTCCAAATAGTTTCGTCCAAATAGTGATGTGATCTCAACAGATATCACGGATGCCCGACTCTCTGGAACGATCCATATGCGAGGTTCGCCGAAGGGTGCAAGCATCGTCGGACGACCTGGGAGGTGGAATGGCATGAGTGAGATTTCGGTCCGGCCGAACGAGACGACGGTGCCGTTGATGCCGTGCGCGTCGGTCGAGGAGACCTTGGCGTTTTATGAGGCGCTGGGGTTCCAGGCGACCCACAAGCAGAGCAAGCCCTATGTCTATCTGGCGCTGCAGTGGAGCGGATTCCAACTGCACTTCGGTCCGGCGCCCAAGGGCCTGGATCCGGCCCGGGAGGAGTCCGGAGGTTGCCTGGTCATGGTCGACGCCGTGGCGCCGTACCACGCGGCGTTCGTCGCGGCGATGCGCCAGGTCTACGGCAAGGTGCTGAGTTCAGGCCTGCCGCGGATCACCCGCTACCGGCCAGGCGCGTCCCGGTTCACGCTGATCGATCCGTCCGGGAACTCGATCATATTCATCCAGCGCAACGAGCCTGCCGACCTGGAGTACGGCGGCTCGAAGAAGCTGACGGGGCTGGCCAAGGCGCTCGACAACGCCCGGATTCTGCGCGAGTTCAAGAATGATGACTTGCAGGCTTTCCGCGCGCTCAAATCCGCAGTGCGCAGGCACGGCGCGGACGCTCCGACGGTCGAGCGGGCCATCGCCCTGTGCCACCTCGTCGACCTGGCCATGGTCCTCGGCGAGCCCACCGATCCATGGGGCGCCGATTTGCGCGCTCTGAAGCTCACCACCAGCGACAGGCAGCGCATCGAGTCAGAACTCGGGCATCTCGCCGGACTTCAGGAGTGGCTTCCCTGAAGGCCCTCCATTCGGGGCGGCGTCACCCGGGGCAAAGTAGCCGTGAGTGATCGGCTCCGCTGTCAGGCAGGAATTTCCCCACGGCATCGGACCTGTCTATCGGCCTACCGGAAAAGGCAGGCATTCTCGGACGATTCCGAAGCTCCACGACGCCGACACGGGCCTGCGCTACGAGCACATGATCGACCGGATGGTGCGGGGGCTGCCCGTGGTACGCGGTGGGCGCACAGTCACCCCGCTGGAGGAATTGCCGCCGAAGAGGTGAGCGTTCCTGGAAGGAAGAGAGCTCATGGCTGACGACGACGACACGCAGGAAGACATCCTGTACGTCCACGAGGTGCAGGGCACGGTCTACTTCCTGCTGATCGTCTACAGGCCCGGGCACCAGGCCCATGCCGCCGGTTATGTGTTCCGGCGCCCGGCGGGCAGCGACGGCCCCGCCGAGAACGTCCTGGCCACGAATGACCGGTAGACAAGCTCGCCGGTCATTACCAGGCGGCGATCACCCTGGTCAGCGCACTGCTGTGGATCAACACATGATCCGGCGGACAGAATCCAGGCGGCCCGGTGCGGTCCGCAAGACTGGTGAAGAAATACGACACAAGGTGTCGGGTTTTGGGTCGAGCATGGTTTCACCGGTCGGCGTCGACGGCGGACGTGGATCGGGCCCTACGGATAGACAAGGACCTCGATGCACGAAACGCCAGAAGAGCTCAAAGAGCTCCAGGCCCTTCTCGACGCCTCCCTCTCCCGCTCCACCTCTCACCTCCGCTCGATCATTAACAGCGAGCGCACTCTGACCGCAGAGCAGCTCACCCAGGTCCTCACCGGCATGTGCACCCTTGCCCTGTCCACCGTGACGGCAAAGGGCGAGCCGCGGATCAGCGGTGTGGACGGGCATTTCCTGCACGGAAAGTGGCACTTCGGCACGGCGCGCGGCGCCGCCAAGGCCCGCCATCTCGCCGTCCGGTCCGCCGTCAGCGCCGCGCACATGCGTGGCGAGGACCTGGGCGTGTTCACGCACGGCAAGGTGGAGATCCTCAACCCCCAGGACGGCGAGCCGGCCGCAGACTGGCCGGACCTGCTCGCGTACTTCAAGGACTTCTACGGCGACGACTTCTTCGACTGGGATAACGATGTGGTCTACTACCGGATGCATCCGCACTGGATGACCGTCTACGCCCCCGATATCGCGAAGCTCACCGCGACATCCCAGCCCTGATCCAAACCGGGCCTCGCAACGCTGCCGCAGCGAGAAGATCGAATCACTGGCCGAGCACATCGGGCGTTCGCCAGTGGCTGTGCTGAAAGGCGGCTACCGCACGCTGGTGAGGCTCATCAGGCGGTGAGCGCGTTGACCAGCGTCCTGCGGTTGCGCAACAGCCAGCGGGCCGACCGCGCCCGCCACGCCATCGCCCACAGTCCGACGTGGTGGGTGGTCATCTCAGGGGTGACGCGCGCGTCGTCGGCCTCCCAGGCGATCTCCGAGACGACGAACTCCACCATCAACTCGAACATCCTGGCTCGGTCCGCCTGGGGCAGGCCGTAGGCGTCGACCATCGCCCGCAGCTGCCTGGCCCGGTCGGCGAGCGGGGGCAGCCCCTCCAGCTCCGCCACGATGTCGTCGTGCAGCTTGGCGTTGAGCCAGCACGCCTGCGCCAACTCGACCAACGGGTCGGTCGGACCGGCGAACTCCCAGTCGATCAGTGCGACCGGAAGGCCGTCGCGGGCGACGATATTCCATGGCGCGGTGTCACAGTGGCTGACAATCCGCCCTCCCTCGCCGACCTCGCGACCGTGCCATGGGAACCAGATGGCGTCTTCGGGCGGCTTGAAAGTGCCAACCGCGTCGTGCAAGTCTCTGATCAGGCGGCCCACGGCCGCCGCGCCTTCGAGGGACCAGCCGCCGGGGTGGGCGAAGTCGCCCTCGATGTAGGTCAGCGTCTCCCTGCCTTCGGCGTCATATCCACTCCCGGCCAGGCGAGGAGCTGCGGAGAACCCCACCTCTTCGAGATGGTTGAGCAGCGCATGTACGGCAGGCGTCCACGGCCCCGAATCGCGCACCAGGACATCGCCACGACGGTGAACAGCGCTTCGCCCGACCCCAGTGGTCAGTTCGATCTCCGTCACGGCTCCATGCTTACAGCCGTGTCAACCGATTTAGCCGTCAAGGAACGATGGCACCCTCAATGGTTTCTTGACGACTCTGCCACAGCGGGCAGCCAGACCTGGAAGCCGCTCGCGACCGGTGGCGGGTGCCTCCCCGAGTCGAGATGTTTCTGCCGTCACAGAACCGGACACGCCGGATCTTGCGATAGATCAGAATGTGCGCCCATTCTTCACACGCCGCCGCGAACCACCCCCGGTCGGTCCCCACAGTAATGATGCCGAGCTTCTCGCGGCCGTTGCGGCCGACCAGGTGGAGGCGCTGAAGCTCCTGCACCAGCGGCACGCGCCCTGGTTGCGGGTACGGCTGGCCCGCCGGTGCGCCGACTTCGATCTCGTGGATGACGCGATCCAGGACACCTTCGTGGCAGTCTGGCGCGACGCGCATCGCTACCGCGCGTCGGAAGGCGAGGCGGCGGCGTGGATCTGGACGATCGCGATCCGCAGGCTGATTTCCGCGCTGCGCCGGAGCGGTGCCGCCCGGCCCGTCGCCGCGCTCGATGACTCGCATGCAGCGGGTAGCCACCGATCAGGCGCACGCCCGACCGCCGCACACCTGATCACCGAGTCGGCCGAGGACGCGGTCTTGGTCGGCGTGGAGCACGGCGACCTGGGCGCCGCGCTGGCCAGGCTGTCGCCTGACCTGCGCGTCGCCATCCAGGCCACTGTCCTCGACGGCCTCACCGTACGTGAGGCCGCCCTGCTCCTCGGCATCCCCGAGGGAACCGTGAAGACCCGCGTTATGCGGGCCAAGGCCCAGCTCAGGGGGTATCTCGCATGAACGCGCACTGGCACCTGCCCGAGGAGCTGATCGAGCACTACGTGAGCGGCCATCTCGAACCGGTCCAGGTGATGTCGGTGGAGAGCCACCTCGCCCGGTGTGAACGCTGCCGTGCGGCGGTGCCGTACGAGCGGGAGTGGCTCGCCGTGAGCTGGACGAGGATTGAGGACCTGGTGGACCGGCCCCGGCCGCGACCTGTGGCGCGGCTTCTGCGCCGGTTCGGCGTCCCCGAGCACGTGGCCACGTTTCTCGCGGCCACTCCTGCTCTTGCCCGGGGGTGGCTGCTGGCGGTCACTGCGGTGACGGCCTTCGCCGTGGCAGCCGCCCACCTGGTCAACCGCGATCCTCAGGCCGTCTTCGACGGACTGGTGCCCTTCCTCGTGACCGCGCCCGTGCTGCCGCTGGCGGGAATTGCCCTCGCCTACGGGCCCCTGGTCGATCCCGTTCACGAGATGCAAGCGGCCACTCCCATGGGAGGTGCCAGAGCCCTGCTGCTGCGCGCCGTCGCGGTGCTGGTGGCCGCGATCGTGCTGACGGGAATCGCGACGCCGCTGCTGCCCGGCCCGCCGGGGCTGGCGGCGGCGTGGCTACTGCCCGCTCTCGCGCTCACCGCGGCCACCCTGGCCGTGTCGACCCGATTCCCGCCGATGATCTCGGCTGCCGCACTGACCGCCACCTGGTTCGGCGCCGTGGTGACCTCCACCAAGCTCACCGGTGACATGCTGGCGCCCTTCTCGCCTGCGGCCCAGGCTCTGTACGGCGCGGCCGCGCTGATCCTGATCCCTCTCGTCTACCTGCGGCGTGCCCGCTTCGACTCAGGAGAACCCAGATGGACCCGACCGTGACCGTTCGTGGCCTGAACAAGAAATACGGCCGAAGCGTCGTGCTCGACGGCCTCACCCTGGAGTTCGGCCGGGGGGTGACCGGGCTGCTCGGCCCCAACGGTGCCGGCAAGACCACGTTGTTGCGGAGCCTGGCGACCACGCTGGCTCCCGACGGTGGCCAGGTGCGCGCTCTCGGCCTGGATCCCGCGGATCGGGGCCAGCGCACCGAGCTGCGCCGCCGTCTGGGTTACCTCCCGCAGGACCCGGGCTTCTACCCTCACTTCACGCTCTTCGAGCTGGTGGACTACATGGCGATCCTGAAGGAGCTGACGGAGCGGCGTGAACGCCACCGGGAGGTGCGCCGGGTCCTCGCCGAGGTCGACCTGGCCGACCGCTCCAGGACGAAGGTGCGCAAGCTGTCCGGTGGCATGAAGCAGCGGCTGGCCCTGGCCCAGGCGCTGCTCGGCGAGCCCGACCTGCTCATCCTCGACGAGCCCACGGTCGGCTTGGACCCCGAGCAGCGCATGCGGTTCCGGGCGCTGGTCTCCCGGCTCGGCGAGAACCGTACGGTGCTGCTGTCCACCCACCAGACCGAGGACGTCGCGGCCCTGTGCGAACGCGTGATCGTGATGAATCGGGGGCGTGTGGTGTTTCAGGGGACCCCCGGTGAGCTCGCCACTGTCGCGTCCGGCCAGGTGTGGATCTCCGACGCGCCTCCCCTCGACTCCCGCCTGTTCTGGCGGACCGCGGACGGCCGCTACCGGACCCTGGGAGCCGGGCCGCCGGACGCGGCGCCTACGGCGCCGACCATCGAGGACGGTTACCTGCTGCTGCTCGGCGAGCCGGTCGGGGCGGCGACATGACCTTCCGATCATTGTTCCTGTTCGAGGTCCTCAGGCTGCTGCGCAGCCCCATCCCGTGGGGTGCCGCCGCACTGTGCCTGGGGTTGCGGTCCGTCGCGACCTGGCAGTGGCTGCCCGACATGAGTGTCGATCCGGCGAGCACCTCGGGCGCGTTGCTGCTCCTGGCGGTGGCCATGATGCTCACAGCCAACCTCGCGACATCTCGCGATACCCGGGGCGGCATGCCGGAGACACTCGAAGCGCTGCCCGTTCACGCCACGGAACGGACCAAAGCCGCGACCTTGGCAGCCGTGGTCGTCGGAACCGGGATCGCGCTGCCAGTGATGATCGGCTACTTGCTGGCGCGGTTGGCCATGGGCCCGGTAGCGGGTGTATTCGATCCCTACGAGGCGCTGGGCGGAGTGCTGGCCGTGCCCTTCGCCGCAGCCCTCGGCGCGATGCTCGGCAGGTGGACACCCTGGCTGGTCGCCGTTCCCGTCATGGCCTTCGTGATCGGCGCTTTCACCTGGCTGAACAGTCAGCAGAGCGGTTACGGGGGCTGGTTTCTGCCGGTTGTGCTCTTCCACGGGCCGGACTGGCCGCAGCGCCCATCGGCGTTGCACGCCGTCTACCTCCTGGCTGCCGTCGTTTTCTTCGCGGCCCTGGCCCTGCTGCGGCACGGGGCCAGGCCGGTGCGCCTGGTCGCCGCCCTGGCCGCCGCGGCGGTAGCGGTGCCCACGGGGGCCGCCGCGACCGCCGCCGCCCCGGGGGAGGAGATCAACCACCGGTTCGAGACCATGCTGGAAAATCCGGCCGCGTTGCTCGACGACATGGACGCCCAGGTCCGGGAACGTTATTTCGGGCGCGACGCTCGGGGATGCGAACAGCATGGTGCCGTCACCTACTGTGCCTTCCAGGACTACGTCGCCTGGATCCCGTCTTGGGTGTCGGCGGTGAACCCCGTGGCGCAGGCGCTGCCCCCGGCGGAGCGGGACCGGTTGCCGGTCGTGCGGCAGTTCACCGACAGCTGGTTCGGTGCGGACGGCGATGAGGAGCAGTCCATCCGCACCTTCATGATGTGGGGACGGGCTGGGGCAGAGGACACCTACCGCGCCGCGCTCGCCTCCCAGGTGATCCACTCTGTGCTGGGACTGCGGCCGCCGAGGACGGGCTGCGACCTACGGGGCCAGAGCAGGGCGCTCGTGGGGCTCTGGCTGCTCGGCCAGGTCGTTGCGCTGGCTCCGCCAGAGGACCGGAAGATCCAGGTAGGCTCCTCCGCCTTCATATCGGTGCAGTCCTCACTGGGTATGGTCCGGTACGGCGCGGCCGAACTGGGATACGCCCGCAGGCTGCTCGCGATGCCCGATGCCCGGCAACGGATCTGGACGCACTGGGACACACTGCTGAAGCCCGGCACGACAGTCGAGCAGGCGCTTTCGCTGCTGGGCCTGCGCCCCGAGTTCGCCGCCGAGCCGGTGAGAGGGCAGCCATGCTCGTGATCCAGCTGATCAGACCGGTTGCGCGGGCGATCGACTGGCTTCCTCTCGCGGTCACCGGGACGCTTGCCGTGGTCATGGCCTCGGTGATGGAGGCCGGTTCTCCGATAGGCGTCGGGACCGCCTTCACCCTGCTCAGGATGATTGGGGTGATGCTGGGCGCCGCCGCTGGATTCGCAGTTATCGATGAGATGACCGTGAGCACGGGCGCGGCCCCGGTGCCCCGCTGGCTCCGCCAGTGGCTGCGCTGCGGCTTCGGGGGCCTTTCCGCGGGGCTGCTCTGGGGGATCGCCTGTGCCGTCGCCGTAGCCCGGCTGCCCGCGGGTGGGGAGCTCAGGGTGGCGGGGATGGCGGTGGAGGCTGCGGTGTGCATCGCGATCGGACTGCTGGCGGCATCGGTAGCCGGGCGCATGCACCAGGGGAAGGCGGCCGCCCTCGCGGGCATGGGTGGTCTGCTAGTGATCGTCTCGGTGAGCCTGGTCCTGCAGGGACCATACTGGCCGTGGCTCTATCCGGAGGAGGAGAACTGGGAGATCGTGCACTACGGCTGGGGGGCCACGCTGCCGCCCGTGCTCGCCGCACTGGGCTGGGCGAGCCGGGACCTACGCTGAGGAGACGGACAGGGAGAAGTTTCCTGGACCCAGCTCGCGCAGCAGGGCCGCGGCGGGGGTGTCGGCCAGATCGGGGTCCGACCCGCATAAGCCCAGAACCCACATCGGATCTTGCTGGGCCGTCCATGTACCGGATAACGCGCCCGGGTCACACGGCGGCTCTCTCGGTGTCAGGTGAGCAGGGTGTGGGCCAGGCCGATGGCGGCGCCGCCGGTGATCAGCCAGGCGTTGTTGAGCTTGGTCTTCCACAGCAGCACCAAGGCGATGAGGGCGATGGCGGTGGTGAGCCAGTCGATGATCGCGCTCTGGCCGAGCTGGAACGACACTCCGGCCATGAGCGCGAGCGCGGCGGCGTTGAGGCCGTCCAGCAGGGCGGAGGTCCAGTCGCTGGAACGGAGCTTGTCGGTGAGTTTGGTGAGCAGGCCGACGAAGAGGAATGAGGGCAGGAAGATCGCGACGGTGGCCAGGAACGCGCCGATGGGGCCGGCGACGAGATAGCCGAGGAAGGTGGCGGTGGTGAAGACCGGGCCGGGGGTGACCTGGCCGATGGAGACGGCGTCGATGAGCTGCTGGTTGGTGACCCAGCCGAGCCGGTCGACGAAGTCGCCGCGCAGGAAGGCCAACAGCACGTATCCGCTGCCGTACAGCACGGAGCCGATCTTCAGCATGGTGAAGAACAACTGCGCCAGCTGCCCTCCGGTGGGATCGGGGAAGACCGGGGAGCCGCCGAGGCCGAGCAGGGATACGGCCAGCACCCCCTGGGAGGAGTCGCGGCGCAGCCGGCGGGCCAGCCGGGTGGCGGCGGCCAGCAAGGCGCCGGCGGCCAGGATCAGCAGTTCGTCGACACCCAGCAGATAGGCGGCCAGGGCGGCGATCGCCAGCGCGCCGAGCCAGACGTTCTTGATGACGGTGCGGAGCAGGCCGAACAGGGCGTGCGCGATGATCGCGATCACCGCCGGGACGATGCCGTACAAGATGCCCTCGACCGCAGGGGTGTGGCCGTAGGTGACATATGCCCAGGCCAGGGCGGTGACCATGAGCGCGGCCGGGAGGATGAAGCACACACCGGCAACGATCAGGCCGCGCCGACGGGCCCGGTCGTAGCCCAGGTGGATGGCCAGTTCAGTGGAGTTGGGGCCGGGGATGAGGTTGGTGGCGCCCATCAGATCCACGAACCGCTGGTCGCTGACCCAGCCGCGGCGGCGCACCAGTTCGTCGCGCATCATCGCGGTATGCGCGGCCGGGCCGCCGAAGGCGATCGTGCCCAGTTTGAGGAATACCAGCGTCACCTCCCACAGGCGGCGCCGGGCTGCTTTCCGGTCCCGGTCGCCCGGGTTGTTCGGGGGGTCGTTCCGTCCGGGCGGTTGTGGGCTCATCTGAAACCGGTGCCTTTCCTACGCAGGTCGACCCACACAAACCCAGAACCTACATCGAGTTGATCCTGATGCGTGGCTTGTGAGGCTCGCGAGGACGTTCGGTAAGAGGATCATCGGCGGGCAGGCCTGCACCCGGGCCGTGGATGTCAGGAGTCGCGCGGGGCCACCAGGCCGGATTCGTAGGCGAGAACCACGAGTTGGGCGCGGTCGCGGGCGTGGAGCTTGATCATGGCTCGGTTGATGTGGGTTTTCGCGGTCAGCGGGCTGATCACCATGCGGTCGGCGATCTGGTCGTTGGACAGGCCCTGCGCGACCAGGGCCACGGCCTCGCGCTCGCGGTTGGTCAGTTCTTCCAGCCCGGTGCCGGTGCCGGCGTTGAGCGGCTGGGTGACATACCGGTTGATCAGCCGGCGGGTGATCGACGGTGCGAGCAGGGCGTCGCCCCGCGCGGCGACGCGTACGGCGTGCAGGAAGTCTTCCGGCACGATGTCCTTGACGAGGAATCCGGCCGCGCCGGCGCGCAGCGCGTCGAAGACGTACTCGTCCAAGCCGTAGTTGGTCAGGATGACGACGTGCACCCCGGCCAGGGCCGGGTCCGCGGCGATGCGCCGGGTCGCCTCGATGCCGTCCATGACCGGCATCTGGATGTCGATGAGAGCGACGTCGGGCAGATGTTCCCTGGCCAGTGCCAGGCCCTCCTTCCCGTCGCCGGCCTCGGCCACCACCTCGATGTCGTCTTCGAGGTCGAGGAGCGCGCGGAATCCGCTGCGAAGGAGCAGCTGGTCGTCGACCAGCAGGACACGGATCATGACGTTCGGTCCACAGGGAGTTCGGCCTGGACGGTGAAGCCGCCCTCGCTGCGCGGTGCCGCCCGCAGGCGACCGCCGAGGGCGGTGACCCGTTCGCGCATCCCGAGCAGCCCGACGCCGGGCACCGCCGCGGTGTCCGACGTGGCCTTGCCGTCGTCCTCGACCCGTATGACCAGGGCGTCGGGGCGGTGGTCGATCCGGACCGACGCGGTAGCGGCGGCGGCGTGCCGGGCGATGTTGGTGAGCGACTCCTGAACGATCCGGTAGGCGGTCCGGTCCACCGCGGCCGACACGTCGTGTCGTTGTCCCTCGATCGTCAGCGTCGCGTCCAGGCCGGTCGTCCGAGCCCGCTCCACCAGTTCCGGGACGTGGTCGAGCCCACGCGGCGGGGTCGTGTCGTCGTCGCGCAGCGCCTGCAGGGTTGCGCGCAGCTCCCGCATCGCCTCCCGGCCGGCCTCCTGGATCGCCAGCAGGGCCTCCGGCACCTGTTCGCCACGCCTGCGGGCCACGTGGACGGCGACTTCGGCCTGCACCTTGATGACGGAGATCTGGTGGGTGAGCGAATCGTGCAGCTCCCGCGCGATGTGCAGCCGCTCCTCGTCGGCGCGGCGCCGCGCGGTCTCCTCCCGGGTGCGCTCGGCTTCGTCCGCCCGCCGCTCGGCCTGCCGCAGCGCTTCACCGGCGGCGCCGGCCGCGATCAGCCAGGCCAGCTCGAGGGCGCCTCGGGCCTGCGCGAACGCCTCGCCCGTGTCGTGCAGGCCCGAGGCCAGGGCCGCGAGGGGGAGAACGGCCAGCATGATCACGCTCGCCGCCACCGTGATGGTGCGGTGTCCCGCCCGCACGGCTGTGTACACCGCGAACAGGTACGCGACGGCAGGCACGTCGAAACCGGCCGCCTGGTAACCCGCCGCGCACAGCCCGGTGGCGGCCAGGACGGGAACCGGGGCCCGGCGACGCGCGGCCAGCACCAAACCGCCGCCCGCCAGCAGCGCGTAGCCGAACAGGTCGAGCCTCGTGCTGGAGTTCTGTCCGGACATCCCGGTGACCAGCAGCGTCGCCGCCACGCCGACGGCGATCCCCCAGTCTCTGACATCTGCCCGGAGACCGGACCGTCCTGTGCTCATGCGCGCACCTTAGCCAGATGTTCGCGCGGGTGACTCCTGCGCACGAATGATCAGCCGCCTACCGCACACGCGGTACCTTCGCGGCGCCTGCGACATCCGCAGCAACCGGGTACGGCATCGGCGGCAGCGCGAAGTGCCTGCGTCCGCTGGACGACCGGCGGCGGGGCCGGCGGACATGATCAGGTGACTTCCAGTCGTAAGAGGAGAAGGAGCACCTCATGTCAGTCCGATCTGTGCTTGCCGTGGCCGTAGCCGTCCTGATCGGAGGTTTCGAGCTTGCCGAACCGGCGGCCGCGTACGCCTGGGTCCAGCCGGCCCCCACCAGTGCCTACACCTTGACCGCGGGGCGTCTGTGGTCCTTGGTGGCCGCGCTGGTGGGGCTGGCCGGCGTGATCATCGGCGGGCTGGCTCTGGCCCGCTCCGCCGGTCGTATCGGTACCGGCACCGGGCGAAGGGGGGCCATCGTGGCCCTGGTGGCGGGGCTGGCCGGCATGGTCATCGGCGGGCTGGTCGTGGCCGCCGCCGATGGTGGTCCCGGCACCGGCTACGGAATAGTCGGGGGCTTCATAGCCCTGGTGGTGGGGCTGATCGCCATGGTCCTCGGCGGGCTGGCTCTTGCCCGCTCCCCGCGCACCGGCCGGGAGAGGCGGCCCTCGATCTCGTAGAACTTCAGCAGCGGCGCGAATCCCAGCCAGGTCACGTCTCTTCTGCCGCCACCAGGCCCAGTCGCCCACCTGAGCACCGCCCCGTCGGCACGCACCGGCCGCCCGCCGGCCTGGTGCCCGCCCTGCTGCGGTGGCCGCGGGGCCCCACCTCCGAGGCTCGATCATGTGGCTGAAGCTTCTCACCTCGACCACATGATCCGGACTCTGGACGGCTCCTAGCCGAGCCCGAGCAGGCGCACGCCCTCCTCGCGCATCTCGACCTTGCGGATCTTGCCGGTGACCGTCATCGGGAACCCGTCGACGACGTGGACGTAGCGCGGGATCTTGTAGTGGGCGAGCTTGCCGGCGCAGAACTCCCTGACGGCCTCGGCGGTCAGGGGTGTGCCGCCCTGGCGGATGACGACCCAGGCCATGAGCTCCTCGCCGTACTTCTCGTCGGGCACGCCGATCACCTGCACGTCGGCGATGTCGGGGTGGCGGTAGAGGAACTCCTCGACCTCGCGCGGGTAGAGGTTCTCGCCGCCCCTGATGACCATGTCCTTGATCCGGCCGACCACGTTGACGTAACCGTCGGCGTCCATGGTGGCCAGGTCGCCGGTGTGCATCCAGCGGGCGGCGTCGATGGCCTCGGCCGTGCGCTCCGGCTCGTTCCAGTAGCCGAGCATCACCGAGTAACCGCGCGTGCACAGCTCGCCGGGCTCGCCGCGCGGCACGGTCAGCCCGGTCTCCGGGTGCGTGATCTTGACTTCGACGTGCGGCATCACCTGTCCGACGGTCTCGGTGCGGCGCTCCAGGCTGTCGTCGGACCTCGTCATGGTGGAGACGGGCGAGGTCTCGGTCATGCCGTAGCAGATGGCGACCTCGGCCATGTTCATCTCGGTGACGACGCGCTTCATCACCTCGACAGGGCAGGGCGAGCCCGCCATGATGCCGGTGCGCAGGCTGGACAGGTCGTACTGCCCCGCGAGGGCGAGCTCGGCGATGAACATGGTCGGCACGCCGTACAGGGAGGTGCATCGTTCCTGCTGTACGGCCCGCAGCGTCGCCTCGGGGTCGAAGCCGGGCGCGGGGATGACCACGCACGCGCCGTGGGAGGTGGCTCCGAGGTTGCCCATCACCATGCCGAAGCAGTGGTAGAAGGGCACCGGCAGGCACACCCTGTCGTGCTCGTCGTAGTGGATGAGCTCGCCGACGAAGAACCCGTTGTTGAGGATGTTGTGATGCGAGAGCGTGGCGCCCTTGGGGAAGCCGGTCGTGCCGGAGGTGTACTGGATGTTGATCGCGTCGTCGGCGCTCAGCGACGCCATGCGCTCGCGCAGCCGCTCCTCGGGGACGGTCAGCGCCAGCAGCCGGTCCCAGCCGGGGTCGCCCAGGTAGACGACGTCGGCGAACCCGATCTCCTCGACCATCGCGCGGTAGTCGCTGCCCTTGTGCGTGAGCGCGCTGATGAGCAGGCGCAGGCCCGACTGCCTGACGACGTAGTCGAGCTCGTGGCCACGGTAGGCGGGGTTGACGTTGACCAGGATCGCGCCGACCTTCGCGGTGGCGTACTGGACGATCATCCATTCGGCGCAGTTGGGCGCCCAGATGCCGATCCGGTCGCCCTTGGCGATGCCGGAGGCGAGGAGCGCTAGGGCCAGCCGGTTCACGTCGGCGTCGAGCTCGGCGTAGGTCCAGCGACGACCGGAGGGCACGTCGACGAGTGCCTCGCGGTCGCCGAAGCGCCGCACGGTCCGCTCGAAGTTGTCGCCGATGGTCTCGCCCAGCAGCGGGGTCGGCGCCACCGCGCTCGAGTAGGACTGCATGTCACAACCTCCGGTCGGTGAGTTCATTGAAGACCATGGTGTGCCCGAGTGGCCAGCCGGGATCGCCGGTGCGGGCGAAACGCACCCAGGCGGCGTGCATCGCGTCGGCCAGGGCCTGCGGCGCGCCTGGCCCTGCGGTGCGTTCGACGCCGGGCGCGTCGAGCACGTCGAAGACGAAGGGCAGGTCGAGATTGTGCACCGCGCCCACGCGTCCGCCGCCGACCGGGCTCTCGACGGGCGACTCCCACCGGAACTCGTAGGCGTAAGTGGGCCTGGCCTCGCGGATCCAGCGCGTCTCGCGGGTGAACAGGTGCTGGGTGAAGGCGCGTCCGACGCGCTCGGCGGGAGTGAGGCCAGGTCCGTCGACCTGGACGCCGAGGTGGTCGAGCGCGGCCTGCGCGGCGGCCTCGTCGAGGCCGGCGGCCAGCCGGCGGACGAACACGTCGGCCTCCTGGGAGGTGCAGCCGACCAGCAGCGGAAGGTGGCCGCTCGCGCCCGCGCGCAGGGCGGCCAGCGGGACGGCCGGGATCAGGTCGCCGTCGACGACCGGCTTGACCGGCACCGACTCGTTCAGCCCGCCGGAGTCGCCGGTCAGCGGCGGCGGCTGTTCGGCGACGAGCGCCTCCGGGGCCAGCCCGGCGAAGGAGGACCTGGTCGGGTCGGTCCCCAGCCGGATGGCGAGCGTCTTGGCGTAGTCGCGCGCCTCCTGCTCGGTGGCGACCAGGTTGGCCGAGCCGCTCATCACGATCGCGCGCCGGAACAGCCCTTCGGCGCGGGGCATCGTCAGCAGGGTGGCGACGGCGGCGGCGCCCGCCGACTGCCCGGCGATCGTCACGTTGCCGGGGTCGCCGCCGAAGGCCGCGATGTTGTCGCGTACCCACTCCAGCGCGGCCAGCCAGTCGAGGACGCCCCGGTTGAGCGGGGCGTCCTCCAGGGCCAGGAAACCCTCGAAGCCGAGCCGGTAGTTGATGGCCACGCAGACCACGCCGTCGCGGGCGAAGCGGGTGCCCTGGTGCCAGGCCGCCCCGTTGCCGCCGACGGAGAACGCGCCACCGTGGATCCAGACCAGGACGGGCAGCCCGGCCCGGCCGATCTCGGGGGTGCGCACGTCGAGGTTGAGGCAGTCCTCGCCGACCTCGAAGACGTCGGGCGCGTACAGGCCGATGTCCTCACCGGCCGCCTGCGGGGCGGCAGGGCCCCGCGTGACGGCGGGCCGTACGCCGTCCCACGCGGGTGGCGGGACGGGCGCGCCGAAGCGGTGCTCGCCGAAGGGCGGGGCGGCGTACGGCACGCCGAGGAAGGCGAGCACGCCCTCCTCGGCCCTGCCCTCGACCAGCCCGGCAGTGGTTCGCACGATCATGCGCGGCGCCATCCGGCCGTCCCTTCGACGATTCTGATCGCCGCCCGGGTGAGCGGCTCAAGGCCGGCCTCGTGCACCTTGTCGAGGGTGTCGGCCGAGTCGAACAGGTACATGGGAGCCGACAGGAAGTGCACGAGCGGCACCCCTTCGGGGTGGAAGAAGGCCCCGTCGGTGGGCGGCATCGGGGAGAACACCTCCGGCGGCAGCACGAACGAGCGTCTCAGGTCCTCCGCGACGAGGGCCGCCGCCACCAGGCTCTCCAGCTCCGGCTCCCTGGTGGTGAACCACCAGCCGGGTTCGGGGTCGCCGGTGGGCACCAGCTCGTCGTCCACGACCACGCACCGCCGGGCGGCGTGCTCCAGGTGGAGCTGGAGTACGACGTCGCCCAGCAGGCCGCGGTTCTCCTCGATGAAGGCCCGGGTGCCTGCGGCGTGCGCCATGTGACCTGCGGTCAGCAGGAAGATCAGGTTGTGCGGCCGGTCCCGCTCGGGCACGCCCGCCCAGTACTGGGCGGCGGCCAGCACCAGCGCGATCCCCGAGGCGTCCTCGACGGCCGAGGCCCAGGGCGCGTCGTGGTGCGAGCCGATGATCACCCACTGGTCGGAGCGGCCGGGGAGCGTGCCGATCACGTTGTGCGAGACGGCCGGGCCCGTCTCCGACTCGACGGTGAGCGTGCCCGTGCAGGGGCCTTCGTCGACCAGGTCGAGCACCCGCCGCGAGTCGCCGCCCGACAGCCAGACGGCCGGGATGTCGCGGTGCACGGCGTCGTAGGGCACGTAGTAGTCGCGTGTCTCCCACGGCACCCCGGTCAGCGCCCCCGCGAAGGCGGCGGCGCCGCCGTCCATGACGCCCTGGATGACGTCGAGGTAGTCGAGCTGGAACGGCAGCGTCTGGACCAGCTCGTCGAAGACGCCCTCGGGATCGTGCACGGCCGTCGCCAGGTCCCTGAGGTAGGACTGCGGCAGCTCGGTGAAGGTGTACTCGGGCACGACGATCGCGCCCGGCACGACCTCGCGGCTGACCGGCGCGCTCACGATCGCCTTCGGCGTGGTGTACGGCAGGGCGGACGCCGCCACCCGCACAGCTCTCGACGGGTCGGCGTCCAGGCGCACCACCAGGGCCGCCGTCACCGGCCGCCAGACGGGCAGCTCGACCGGCGCCAGCCGTACGTCGTGGAGCCCGAACTCGGTGAAGCGCTCGGCGGCCCACGCGGCGGTCCAGTCGTCGGCCGGGTAGCCGGGACGCCTGATGCCCCGCGAGGTGACCGTCTCGATCCACTCCATCATCCGCGCGGTGTCCGGGATCATCGTTTCAGCCCTCCGAAGGTGAGCCCCGCCACGTAGTAGCGCTGCAGCGCCACCATCAGGATGAACGGTGGCACGGCGGTGACCAGTGCCGCGGCGGTGGTCAGGTGATAGTTGAAGCCGACCTCGCTCTGGAAGTTGGCCAGTCCCACCGGCAATGGCCACAGCTCCGGCTCGTTGGCCACGATCAGCGGCCAGAGCAGGTTGTCCCACTGTGCCAGGAAATGCACGAGGAACAGGGTGATGAGCGCGGGCTTGAGCAGCGGCGCGGCGATGCGCGCGAAGATGCGGAACTCCCCCGCGCCGTCGACCCGCGCGGCCAGCAGCAGTTCCTTCGGGATGCCGAGGGCGAACTGCCGCACCAGGAAGACGCCGAACGCGCTGATCATGCCGGGCACCATCATGCCCTGGAAGGTGTTGACCCAGCCGAGCTCTTTCACGATGAGGAAGACGGGGATGACCAGGACCATCGGGGTGAGCGCGAGCGTGCCGATCACCAGCGCGAACAGGACGCGGCGGCCGGGGAAGGACAGCTGGGCCATCGCGTATCCGGCGGCGGCCGAGAAGATCACGTCCAGGACGCCGGTGCCGACGCACAGGATGAGGCTGTTGCGCAGGTAGGTGGGCAGGTTGCCCTCGCCGAACAGCAGCCCGATGTTCTCGGGCAGGTGGAAGCCGTTGAAGACCAGCCCGCGCAGGTCGGTGTCGTCGGGAGCCGAGGCGACGACGAGCATGGCGTAGACCGGCAGCAGCATGAACCCGACCGCGACGATCAGCCAGACGGTGCGCAGGATCGTTCCCGCTCTCATTCGTCGCCTCCCTTCAGGAACCCGAACTGCAGCGCCGAGACGATCACCATGGCGGCGAGCAGCACCATGCCCATCGCGGCGGCGTAGCCCATGTGCTCGTAGGGGAAGGCGTTGGCCCAGATGTAGTACGGCAGCACCTGGGTGGCGTCGGCGGGCCCGCCGCCGGTGAGCAGGAAGGCGGGCACGAACGCCTGCATCGATCCGGCCACCGAGATGACCAGGACGAACAGCAGGGTCCTGCGCAGCAGCGGGAGCGTGATCCGGGTGAACGTGGTCACCGCCCCCGAGCCGTCGATGGCGGCGGCCTCGTACACCTCGCCGGGCAGCGCCTGCAGCCCGGCGGTCAGGATGATCACGAACAGCCCCATGCTCTTCCAGACGACCATCACGACCAGGGCCCAGATGGCCAGGTCGGAGCTGGTCAGCCAGGACTGCGGATCGATCCCGACCAGGCCGAGGAGGGTGTTAGCCATACCGCGGTCGGAGTAGATGATCACCCAGACCATGGACGTGGCGGCGAGCGGCATCACGGCCGGAATCATGACGAGCGCTCTGAGCCGGCGGTTGAGCCGTCCCGGCCTGCTCAGCGGCACGGCCACCAGCAGGGCCAGCACGATCGTCGGGACGACCGTGCAGACCGTGTAGACGACGGTTATCCACGCCGAGTTGAGGAAGCCGGGGTCGGCGAACATGCGCTCGTAGTTGGCCAGGCCGATCCAGTTGGGCGTCCCCGCCATCTCGTAGTCGGTGAAGCTGAGATAGATGGCGGCCAGGAACGGGACGAGCCAGAACACGACGAAGAAGACGGCCACCGGGAGGGTCAGCGCCACGCCCGCCGTGGCCTGGGGCCGGGTTCTGACCCCGCCGAACACGCTCACAGGGCCGGTCGCACGGTGGCGTCGAAGGTTGCCGCGGCCTGGGCGGGGGTCGACTTGCCGTGGGCGACGGAGTCGACGGCGCCGGCCGCGGCCTTCGCCAGTTCGAGGGTGCCGGGGATGATCGGGCCGAAGTCGACATGCGGGAGGCTGTCGGCGACGATCTTCATGATCTCGGACTTGCCGCGCGGCCCGGCGTCGCGCCAGCCCTTGGTCGGGATGATGATGCCGTTGTCGAGGTTGGCGGTCACCGACGGGGCGCCCTGCAGGTAGTTGACGAGGTGCCAGGCGGTGAACTGGTTGGGCGAGTCCTTGGCCACGCCCCAGCCCCAGGTGTAGGCGGGGACCACGGGCGGGCCGCCGGCCCAGGTGGGCATGGGCGCGACGCCGTACTGCTTGCCGAAGGTGAGCTTGTCCTTGCCCAGCTTCTCCAGCGCGGGGCCGAGGAAGGCGCCGCTGACGACCATGGCGGCCTCGCCGGAGTAGAACAGGCCGAGCGCGCCCAGCGGGTTGGAGAGCTTGGGGTTGCCGATCCCCGACATGTACGTCAGGGCGTCGATGCCCTGCTCGGTGGCCAGCGACGCCTTCGCGCCGCCCGCCGCGACGAGCTCGCCGCCCTTGCCCTGGACGAGGGCGGTCAGCGTCATGAGGGCCCACTGCGGGTCGCCGTAGAGCCACTGCAGGCCAACCCGCCTGCGGTCCTGGGAGGTGAGCCTGGCGCTGTACTCGGCGACCTCCTCCCAGGTCGCCGGGGGCTTGTCGGGGTCGAGTCCGGCCTCCTCGAACCGGTCCTTGCGGTAGTAGAGCACGCAGGGGTTGAAGTCGACGGGCACGCCGTAGGGCACGTCCTGGTAGGTGAGCGGGGTGGTCGTGCCCGGCTCGTAGTCCTGCAGCGAGAGCGCCTTGGTGTCGACGGGCGCGAGCCGCTTCTTCTTGGCGTGCGCGGGGAAGCTCCAGTGGCCGATCTTGAAGACGTCGGGCGGGGCGCCGCCGCTGAAGGCGGTCAGCAGTTTGGCGTCGAGCTGGCCCACGGGCAGGTAGAGCAGCTTCACGTCGACCTTGAACTCGGCGATGTAGCGGTGTACGAGCTCCTGGAACTGTTGGCCGGTGTCCTGCGAGCCGTGCAGCCAGACGGTGACCTCGCCGTGCGGCCTGCCGTCCGCGGCCTGCTGCCGAGGCTGGTCCTTGCCGCATCCGGCGAGCAGGGTGAGCGCGCCGGCGGCGAGTAGCCCACGCCGCGTCAGATCCGCCATGGTGGTTCTCCTAGGTGAGGTTCTTGAGGGCCTGGTTCTGCCAGGCGGTGTTGGTGGGGAGCTCGGCGGTGCCGCCGGCGAACGCCCCGCGAGCCTGGGTGTCGCCCTGGAGGCGGTATCTCAGCCAGGCGGTCACGTAGCCGAGGAAGGCCCCGCCGGTGTTCTGGACGTCGTTGTGCCCTGCGCCCTTGAGCAGCGCCCGGCCCGCTCCGGCGGTGGCCTGGTCGTAGTAGCCCTGCACGGTCGCGGCCGAGGAGATCAGCCAGTCGTCCGCGCCGCTGAGGAAGAGCACCGGGCAGGTCAGGTCGGCGACGGAGAACTCGTCTCCTGGGCTGGCCATCCACTGCGCGGGCACGGCGATCGGCACGACGGTCTTGATCAGCCCGGCGGAGTCGTTGGCCGCGTTGATGGATCCGCCCGCGCCCTGGGAGTGGCCGACGGCGGCGACCTGGGCGGTGTTCAGCTTGCCGTGGAAGACGCTGGCGGGGTCGGCGGCGAGGCCGATGAGGTGCTGGGCGGCGGCGAGGATCTCGGCGCCGGTGCCCGTGGTCGTGTCGGTGGAGGCGACCACCGCGAAGCCCCACGAGGCGAGGTGGTTGAGCAGTCCCGGATAGTTGTCGGGGGTGGCCCACGAGCCGTTGCCCCAGGTGACGATCGGGTGGGTGACGCCGCCCGAGCCCAGGGTCTGCGGGTAGTAGAGCCGGTGGCCGCCCGAGGTGCCGGTGGCGACCGGCCACGGACCCGCTGCCTTGTAGATCGTCTCGATGCTGGAGGCGGCGTTGGCCTCGGCGGTCCACGACAGGAATCCGGCCGACATGAGGCCGAGCGCCCCTGCCCGCAACGCCTGCCGACGGGTGAAGTTCTCCATGGTCACCTCGTAGATTATTTGGAGACGTGAACGTCTCCAAAGAGAGGGAAGTACGATCGGTGAGCGATGTCAAGAGATGAACAGAAGGAAGTTCCGGCAGTCCGGCCACTCCCCCGGGGGCGGCACGGACTCTCCCCCGACACGGTGCGCGCCTCCCAGCGGGACCGCCTCGTGGAGGCCATGCTGAGGCTCGTCGCGAGGCGTGGATACGCCGCCACGAGCGTGCCGGACGTGATCGCCGCCGCGCGGGTCTCGCGCAACGCCTTCTACGCCCAGTTCGCCGACAAGGAGGCGTGCTTCCTCGCCGGATGCGAGCGCGACCTGCCCGAGATGATCGACTCGATCCACACGGCCGCGTCGGGGGCGGGCGACCGCTGGAATGAGGCGCTCCGGCTGGGGATGGCCGCCTACCTGCGGTGGTGGCAGGAGCGCCCGGAGTACGCGCAGGCGTACTTCGTGGAGTTGCCGAGGGCGGGCGAGCGGGCCGTCGAGCAGCGTGACGCCGCCTACCGGCCCTTCCTCGACATGCTCGGGGCGCTGGCCGCGCGGGCCAGGCTGGAGGATCCCTCGCTGCCGCCGCTGCGAGCCGCGGTGCCCCGCCTGATCGTCTACGGGATCACCGAGTTCATCGCCTCGGAGGTGCGTGAGGGCCGCGCCGCCACTCTGACGTCGTCGGCCGGCGACCTCTACCACTACACGGTCACCCTGCTCGCCGGCCCCGATCACGGCATCGCGACCACCCCTTCCGCCTGAACCAGCCAGCCTTCGGGGAAGCACTCCTCCGCCGCCATGTGGGCGACGGCGGCCAGCAGGCCGCCGTTGCCCGGCAGGTAGAGGGGCAGCAGGCCGGGCCACTGGTGGTTGTGGCCGCTGGCCAGGTAGGTGTTCTTCGGGGCGTCCATCAGCAGCGCGTCCACGGCGGTGTCGGGCTCGCCGAGCCTGGCCGCGCACATGGCGAGCATCGGATAGTCCCAGCCCCAGGTGCTCTCCAGGTCCCAGTCGGCGAGCACGTCGTGCAGGGTGGCCCGCATGGTCTCGGGGTCGATCAGCGGGGTGGGCGGCACGAACCCGAGCGCGCCGGTCATCGAGGGGTGGTCGGTCCTGATCGTGTACGGCTCCACGCCGATGGCCGCGTAGACGCCGTCGCGCACCAGCGGCCGGGCCAGGCCGTGCAGGACCCGCGCCCACTCCGGGTCGGGGTCGAGGCCGAGCAGGCCCCGCCACCGCTGGGCCGTCTCCAGCCCCCACCACCAGTAGGCCAGCTCGAACGCGGGATCGCGCACCGACCGCCTGGACTCGTAGTAGGACTCCTGCGCCGGGACCAGCGGCGGCCCCAGATGCCCGCCGCCCGCGAAGGAGGCCATGAACTCGGCCGTCTCGAACACCAGGTCCCGGTAGTCCTCCAGCGCCCCCGGGCGGACCCGGCGGAGCAGCTCGGCGAAGTAGATCAGGTGCGGCTGCTGCCAGACGATGAAGGCGCCGATCTCGCTCGGGCTCTCCCTGCCCTCCGGCCCCACCTGCTTGGGCCAGCGGGCGCCGCGGAAACCCTGCCGTCCGGCCGTGGCCCTGGCCCGCGGCAGGATCGAGCGGTACCACGGCAGGCTCCGCTCCAGCAGCTCGGGCCTGCCCCACAGGGCGAAGTGGGCGGCGTGCCACCAGTGCATCTCCAGGTGGAACTTGCCGCTCCAGGAGTTGACGGCCAAGCCGGTCTCCTGCGGCGGGGTGGAGCCCGCGCAGTTGACCGCGGTGAGGTACTGCGAGAGCACCACCCGGCGTTCGAGCTCGGGCGCTCGCGGGTCGGTGCTGCCGTCGAAGCTCACCGCTCCACCGCTCGTCCAGAACCTCTCCCAGTGGGCGGCGGCGGCCGTACGGACCTGGGAGAAGGACGGGAGGGCCGCGCCGACGGGGTGGCGTGCGAACTCGACGACGAGCTCCAGCTCGTCGCCCTGGATCAGGTACACGTGACCGCCGGGCGACGTGAGCCGCGCCGACCCCGCCCACTCGGCGGCCACGTGGTATCGGTCCGCGTCCAGGACGCGGGTGAAGTCGCAGCGCGAGCCGTACGGCGTGCGCGTGAGCGCGTGCGTGGTGGTGTGCCTGTCGGGTCTGTCCCAGTCGGCGGTGGTGTGCCAGCCGTCGCTGGCGTAGGGGAAGGCGATCCTGATCCCCGCGCCGCCCACGACGCGGATGGCCAGCAGGTCCCGCTCGGGGTGACAGACCGTCTCCACCTCGTACGGCAGGCCGCCCAGCTCGAAGGAGCTCGACAGCGTGCCGGTCCACAGGTCGAGGGCCTGCGCCGACCGGCCGAGCGGGGCGGCCTCGTCGACGTCGAGGCCGATCCGGCCGAGATGCAGGCGGTGCGGGTTCACGTGCAGCCAGCCGCCCGCCTCGGTGGCCGGATACAGGTCCGGATAGCCGACGCCGTCGTAGTCGGTGAACGCGTCCTCCAGCACGTGGCCCTTGGGGTTGGGCATCGTGTGCCAACCCCACTGCGCCTGCGTGCCCAGCGGCGCGAAGGTCTGCAGCCCGGTGGCGTCGGCGGTGAAGGCGAACTCCCCGTTGCCGACGGTGAGCGGACACCCGGCGTCGGCGATGGTGTGCCGACGCACGAGCGTCCTCCTGTCTATGCTCACGCGCACCCCGGCGTGCCGGAGGCGCGCTGCTGGCGCATGGCGGTCACGTCGCCCGCGACGGCCGACTGGGCCATCGGGCCGAGGTCGAGCACGACGTCGGTGAAGGCGAGCGACGCCTTGCGCATCGCCGGCAGGTCGATCGCCTCGGCGCCGAACTGCGGCGAGAACAGCGTCTTGGGCGCGGCGATGGGCGAGATGACGGGCAGCAGGTGCTGGTTGTACGGCGTGCCCTCGCCACCGAAGCTGCAGTGGTGCGGCACCGTGGCGAGGTCGGCCGCCGACAGGCCCTTGAGGATCGCGGTGCGCTTCACGTCCCAGTACTGGATGTGGCCCTTGACCAGTTCGCGCAGCGGCGTGCTCTCGCTGACGGGGACCAGCAGCAGTTCGGTGAGGGTGGGGCTGGCGACGAGCTGCTTGCCCGGCAGGCCATTCGGCCTGGCGACCGCGTCGTAGCGCTTGGCGCCGAGGTGCTCGAGCACGACGACGGAGGAGACCTTGCCCTGGTCGTACTCGGCGTCGAGCTGGGCGGCGAGCTGACCCGCGCCGCCCTCGCGGACGTCGGGGCCGGTCAGGTGCTGGTAGAGGTGGCCGGTCACGAACGCGAACTGCACGGTGCGCGGACGGCACTCCACCGGTAGCGACGATAGGTAGCGGGCCATCTCGATCATGGTGAGCGGGCCGTTGTCCCACACCGGGCTCATGCCGTCGGTGTGGCTCTCCACGACGATCTTCTGGGCGCTCCCGCCGGGAAGCGTCGCGAGCAGGGTGCGGGTCGTCGTCGGCGTCCAGGCGGCGTTCACGGTCAGCGCGGCCTGGACCGGCTGCCCGGCGGCCAGCGCGTCCTTGATCTGCTTGCCCTGGTCGGCGCCGACGTACGCGCCCGGCACGCCGTACGGCAGGCCCTCGTAGGGGGCGTACATGCCCTGGATCTGGGCGTGCGGGAGCTGGCTGACCTCGATCACGCCCACCGCGCCCGCGGCGGCGGCCGCCTTGAGGTCGGCGTCGGCCGCGGCCGGGGCCTCCATCGACTCCGAGGCGAGCGGGTTGATCGTGAGGGCCGGGTCGTACATGGAGTATCCGAGGCCGCCAAGTGGATAGAACAGCAGGTTGGGCACGTTGGTCCACGGCAGGTCCCTGACGACGATCTTCCCGGCGGCGTTGGCCGCGGTGATGTTCGTCCCCGCGGCCAGGTGGACGAGCGGCGCCGAGACGCCGCCCGCACCGGTGGAGGAGGAGAACGGCACGGGGGCCGCGACCTGCACGGCCGTACCGCCGACGGTCAGGCCGGTGCCGAGGCTGTCCCAGCGGTCGATGGCGTAGGGCAGGGAGGAGAACTGGAGGCCGGGGATGGCCGCCATCTCGTCCTCCAGCCAGTCGACGTAGTCGGCGTGCGCGGTGGAGCCGGTCGGCCTGGGGCCGAACGCCTCCTGCCGCTCGGCCAGGGCGCTCAGGCGGGCCTCGGAGGCGAACGCGGCGGGGTCCACCCTGACCGGGCAGCTCAGGGCGGCCGCCTGGGCGGAGGCCGGTTGCGCGGGCGCGACCAGCGGGAGGAGGAGGGCGAGGAGAGCGAGTCGTCTCACGGGGGGTCCTTCCATCGAATCGTTTTAATACGTGGTCCGCGACAGTCCCCCGACGTGCGGCCGGTTCTCAGCGGCGAGGCGGTCCTGTGGTTCCGCGGACGATCAGCGTGGGCGACACCGACGACGTCACCGATCGTGAGCGTCCCTCGATGCGTTCGACGAGCAGGCGCGCGGCGGTCGCCCCGATCACCTGCCCGTCCTGGTCGACGCTGGTGAGCGAGATGCGTTTGAGCGAGGCGATGCCGATGTTGTCGTATCCGGCGACGGAGAGGTCCTCCGGCACCGACAGGCCCGCCTCGTCGGCGGCGCGCAGCACGCCGAGCGCCGCGATGTCGGCCCCGGCGAAGATCGCGGTGGGCCGGTCGTCGCGCGCGAGCAGTTCCCGCGCGCCCTCGAAGCCGCCCTCCTCGGTGAAGGAGGTGGCCAGCACGTCGTCGGCGAGTCCGTGGGCGCGCATCGCCTGGCGGTAGCCTTCGGCGCGCACCGTGTGCGGCAGTCCCTGGGCGCGGGCCCGCTCCAGGTGGGTGATGTGCGCGATCCGGGTGTGCCCGAGCCCGACCAGGTGGTCGACCACGAGCCGCGCCCCCATCACGTCGTCGTCGACGACCGAGTCGTAGGCCGCGGCGCCGCCGTGCCTGCCCACCACGACGACCGGGACGGCCGTCGCGATGGCGGCGAGTTCGGCGTCCGTCATGACCGGCGAGATCAGGATGAGCCCGTCCATGCTCCGGTCGATCATGGCGTCGGTCATCCTGGCCTGCGTCTTGGGCTCGATCCCGCCGGGTCCGAGCAGCACCTGGTACTCGGTGTCGCCCAGCCGGCCGGTGACGCCCTCGATGATGTCGGGGAAGAACGGGTTGCGGGTGTCCGAGAGCATGACGCCGAGGGTGTAGGTGCGTCCGCGCAGGGCGCGGGCCGCGGCGTGCGGGCGGTAGCCCAGCTCGTCGATGGCCTGCGTCACCTTGTTCTGCATCTCCGCGCTCACGCCGTAGGCCCCGCGCACCACCTTGGACACGGCGGCCGTGGAGACCCCGGCCCGTCTGGCCACATCGGCGATCGTCACCCGTCCGCTCGTCACACGCCGTCCTTCTGGGTTCTCGTAGAACGAACTACACACTTTGCTGAGAGCAGAGGCTAGCCCGCTACCGCTCCTCAGGTCCACCCCTTGACGGGCGTTTCTACCTTGCCGTAGAACGTTCTACACAATTCTCCCCCACACGAACAGGAGCACGGGCGTGAGAGCACCATCTCGTCCGCTCGGCGCGGCGCTCGGCGCCGTCCTCGCCCTGTCCCTCTCCGGCTGCGGGTCGTCCGCCCCGGAGGGGACCGGTCAGGTGAAACTGACCCTCTGGCACAACAGCGCGGACCCGGCGCCGCTACTGGAGATGTACAAGAAGTTCGAGAAGCAGTCCGGCCACAAGATCGAGCTCGTGTCGATCCCGTCCGACGGCTTCGAGGACACCACCCAGACCAAGTGGGCCACCGGCGACCGCCCGGACATCCTGGAGTACCACGCGACGGTGAGCGGCCTGCTCGCCCTCAACCCGGCCGAGAACCTGCGCGACCTGACAGGCGAGGCGTACATCGCCAGGTCCGGCGACCTCTACCAGGCCGCCGGGTCCGTCAACGGCAGGGTCTACGCCGCCATCACCGGCTTCCCCCAGGTCTTCGGCCTCTACTACAACAAGAAGGTCTTCACCGCGGCCGGGCTGACCCCGCCCACGAACTTCGCCGAGCTCGCCGCCGCCTGCCCCAAGCTCAAGGCCGCCGGGGTCACGCCGGTCTTCGAGTCGGGCGGGTCGATCTGGCCGGTGCAGATCCTGCCCATCCTCTACCTGGCAGGCGCCAACCAGTCCAACGCGTACGGCAAGGCCATCGCGGGCCACAGCAGCACGCTGGCCGACGCCGGCTCACCCTTCGTCTCCGGCCTGACCGCCTACGCCAAGCTGAAGGCCGACGGCTGCTTCAACAAGGACATCGTCACCGCCAAGTTCGAGGACTCCATGAAGGCCCTCGTGACCGGCGAGGCCGCCATGGTCGCCCAGCACTCCGACATGCTCCCGGCCCTCCTCGCGGCCGCGGGCGGCGACCAGAAGACCGTCGACGAGTCCGTCGGCTTCGTCGGCCTGTCGAGCGACAAGCCGCTCGTGACCTACGCGCCCGGCCCGATCGGCACGTTCTACCTGCCCAAGACCGGTGACGCGGCGCGGGAGAAGGCGTCGCTCGACTTCGTGCGCTTCATGACCGGCCCGGCCTACGCCGAGTACGTCACCGCGTCCAAGACCTTCCCCGTGTTCAAGGACGTGCCCGACCCGCAGGGCGTCTCGTCCGTGCTGCAGGACGTCAAGAAGGCGTACGACACCGGCGCGGTCATCGCCTTCAACTCCGACATCCCCGGCATGGGCGGGCTGGCCCAGCTCATGTCCGAGCTGATCGCCGGGCAGAAGGATCCGCAGAAGGCGGCGACCCAGCTACAGGGCCAGGTCGAGCAGGCGGCCAAGGCGGCAGGACTGCCCGGATGGTGATGCGGAACAGGGCGGCCTGGCTGCCGTGGGCACTGCCCGCGATCGTGCTGGTCACGGTCTTCTTCGTCGCCCCGTTCCTGCTCAACGTCCGGTTCGCGTTCTCCTCCTGGACGAGCTTCCGGGCCGAGATCACCTGGAACGGGCTGGAGAACGTCCGCACGCTGATCGACCAGGACCTGCTGGCCAACGCGGTCACCGTGACCGTGCTGTACGCGATCCTGTGCATGGCGATCCAGAACACGGTCAGCCTCTCGCTGGCCCTGGCCCTCCAGCGGACCAGCGGGATCAACACCGTCTTCCGCTCGGCGTTCTTCCTGCCGACGCTCATCTCGCCGCTGGCCGCCGGATACATCTGGCGCGGGCTGCTCGCCCCCGACGGGGCGGTCAACTCCTTCCTCGGCGTCGAGTGGGCGTGGCTGGGCGAACCGTCCACCGCGCTGGTGGTGGTCGCGTTCATCGACGCGTGGAAGTGGAGCGGGCTGATCACCCTCGTCTACATCGCGGGCCTCAACTCCATCCCGAAGGCGCTGCTGGAGTCGGCGACCGTCGACGGGGCCGGGCCGTGGACCCGGCTGCGGCGGGTGGTGTTCCCGATGCTCGCCCCGGCGCTGACCTTCAACGTGGCGGTCACGCTGGTGGGCGCGCTCAGCGCGTACGACGTGATCGCCGCCACCACCGGCGGCGGGCCCGGCGACCACACGCGGGCCCTGAACGTGGTGATGCGCCAGCAGTGGGGGCAGGGCTTCTTCGGCTCCGCCAGCGCGCTGGGGTTCACCGTGACGCTGCTGGTGATCGCCACCGCCGTGCCCCTGGTGTGGTGGCTGCGGCGCAGGGAGGTGACGGGATGAGAGCCGTCCTCAAGTACACGGCGCTGACGCTCTTCGCGATCCCGTGGGTGCTCGTCCCCGTCTGGCTCGTGGTCGTCAACTCGTTCAAACCCGCGGGCGAGGCCGCCGAGCTGGGCCTCGGCCTGCCCAGGACGTGGGCGATCGCCGAGAACTACGGCATCGTGCTCGACCGGGGCGGCTACCTGACGGGGCTGGTCAACAGCCTCAAGGTGACCGTGCCGATCGTGGTGGCCGTGGTGCTGCTCGGCGCGGCGGCGGCGTGGGCGTTCGGGCGCAGCCGGTCGCGGTGGCTGCAGGCGGCATACTTCGTGATGGGGCTGTCGATCCTGCTGCCGCCGTCGATCATCCCGACCGTCTACCTGCTGCGCGCCCTGTCTCTGGACGGCGGCTCGCTCGGCTACGTGCTGACGATGACCGGCTGCCGCCTGGGCATCGTGATCTTCCTGGCGACCGGATTCGTCCGGGCGTTCCCCCGCGACCTGGAGGACGCCGCCGCCATCGACGGCGCCTCCCGCCCGCAGGTCTTCGTCCGCATCCTGCTGCCCCTGCTGCGGCCGGTGCTGTTCGTCGGCGGCGTGATCCTGATCATCAACGTCTGGAACGACTTCTTCTTCGCCCTCTTCCTGCTCCAGGGCAGCGCGAACGCCACGCTGCCGCTGAGCCTGTTCCAGTTCGCCTCCGGCACCTTGCAGAGCCTGAACTGGAACCTCGTCTTCGCCCACGTCCTGCTCACCACGCTGCCCCTCGTGGCGGTGTACGTCGTCGCGCAGAAGCGCGTCCTGGCCGGTCTTACGGAAGGTGCACTCAAGGGATGACCACTCACGACATCGCGCTCGACTGGGTCAGGCGCGAGATCAAGGAGGGGCGGCTGCCGTGCGCGGTGTTCGGCGCCGCCACCTCCGACGGGATCCAGGTGCTGGAAGCGTTCGGCGAGCACGACGGCCGAGAGACCAGGACCGAGGACCACTTCGCGCTGTTCTCGGTGACCAAGCCGCTGCTGGGGCTGGCCGCCCTGCGCCAGGTCGAGCGCGGGCTGCTGTCGCTGCGCCGCCCGCTGCGGGACGTACTGCCGAACTTCGCGCGGCCCGACGTGACGCTCTGGCACCTGCTCACCCACACCAGCGGCATCGCCGAGCAGACGCTCACGCCCGACGACCTGGTGGAGCACCTCGTCACCGCGCCGTCGATGTTCGAGGCGGGCACGCTCAGCCACTACTCCAACCTGGCCTTCGCCGGGATCGCGGAGATGGTCCGCGATGTCACAGGCCGCGACGTGGCCGACGTGATCGACTCCGACCTGAACCCGCTGGTGCCGGGCGGCGGGCGGATCACGTTCGACCCGGCGTGCGACGCGGCCGAGGTCCACGGCCTCGAACTGCTCGGGCCCGGCTTCGACTTCGACAAGTTCGTACGGCTCCGCCACCCGGCGGGCGCGCTGTTCTCCCGCGCCGAGGACCTCCTGGCACTGGGCGGGGCGCTGCTGCGCGGCGACCGCCGGCTGATCCACCCGACCACCCTGGCCGCCATGACGACCCCGCAGACGACGGGCCTGGTCAAGCTGCAGCCCGACCAGGTCAACGCCGGGCAGGACTGGGGCCTCACCTGGAACCTGCGCCACTCGGCTCCCGGGCTGCTCGACCGGCGGCTGTACGGGCACGGCGGCGCCTCGGGGTGCCAGTGGTGGATGTACCCGGAGCAGGACGCGTGCTTCGTGCTGCTGATCAACGTGATGGCGCCGAGCCTGTCCGGCGTCGACGTCGACGGCCTGCACAACGCCTTCACCACCGGGCTCGATGCGTGAACCGGGATTCGGGGGTGCTCGGAGTGCAGGTCTCGGGCGCGCAGACGCCCTACATCCGTCCGGCTCCGCCCGGTTCGCGGGCGGGCCTGACGTGCGGCCTGGCGGATCCGGTGGGCGTGGACGAGCCGTCGCCCCGGCTGTCGTGGGACGCCCGGCTGCCCAGGGAGACCACCGTGGTGGTGTCCTCGGACGGGCACGAGGTGTGGCGGTCGTCCGTGCCCGCCGGATCGCACGTCGTGGACGTGCCGGGTGAGCGGCTGGCGCCGCTGACGCCGTACACATGGAGTGTGGAAGGGCAGGCGACCGGCGCGTTCACCACGGGCCTGCGGGCGCGCGGTGGGTGGGACGCCCCCTGGCTGGCGGGCGACCCTCGGGCGGCGGTGAGCCTGCGCGGGTCGTTCACCTGGCATCCCGCTCCCGGGCGCGCCTGGCTGGCCGCCACCGCGCTGGGCGTCTACCGGGCGCTGCTCAACGGGGTACGGCTGGGCGAGGAGGAGCTGGCCCCCGGCTGGACCGACTACGGCCACCGGACGCGCTATCGGCTGCTGGAGCTCACGGAGCTGCTCGTGTCCGGCCAGAACGAGCTGGAGCTGTGGCTCGCTCCCGGCTGGTACGCGGGTCACGTCGCCGGCGGAGGCCCGCGCCGCTACGGCGACCGGCCCGCCGCCAGCGCCCAGGTGCTCGTGCGGGCCGACGACGGGGTCCGCCGCGTGTTCGCCACGGACGCGGCCTGGACCCGGCGGGATCTCGGCCGCCCGCGCGCCGACCTGGTGATGGGCGAGACCGTCCAGGCCCCTTCCGGGCAGGTCGGACCCGCCGGGACGACGGCCGCCCCGGAGGTCCTGGTGGAGGCCGACCCCGCTCCCCCGGTGCGGGTGATCGGCACGGTGCCCGCCGTGTCCGTGACCGAACCCGCGCCGGGCGTCCAGGTGGCCGACTTCGGGCGGAACGTCGTCGGGCGCGTACGGCTGCGCGTCGACGCGCCGGGCCCGGTACGGATCGTGGTGCGGCACGGGGAGGAGCTGACCGCGACCGGGCGGCTCTACACCGCCAACCTGCGCACCGCGGACCAGCGTGACGAGTTCGTCCTCGGCCCCGGCTCGCACGTCGTGGAGCCCGCGTTCACCCTGCACGGGTTCCGCTACGCGGAGGTCACCGGCTGGCCGGGCGCGCTGACGCCGGGCGACCTGGAGGCGGTGCTGCTGTCCTCCGCGCTCGCCGTAACCGGCTCGCTGACCGTGAGCGATCCCGCCGTACGGCAACTCGTCGCCAACATCGGCGCGTCGGCGGACGGCAACCTGGTGAGCGTGCCGACCGACTGCCCGCAGCGCGACGAGCGGACCGGCTGGACGGCCGACATCTCGGTGTTCGGCTCGACGCTCAGCTTCCTGCGACACACGCAGGCGTTCCTGTCCGGCTGGGTGACGACGCTGATCGACGGGCAGCGGGCCGACGGCGCGGTCCCGCATGTCGCGCCGGTCCTGCCCGAGTACGGATACGACTCTCCCGTGTGGTCCGACGCGCTGGTCGAGGTGCCGTGGCTGCTGTGGCGGCGCTACGGCGACGACCGCACGCTGCGCCGCGCGTACGACCCGATGCGGCGGTGGGCCGACTACTGCCTGGCCCAGGCCGAGGACGGCATCAGACCGGGCAGGGCCCTGGGCGACTGGCTGGCCCCCGGCACGGTCGAGACGCCCAAGAGCCTCATCGCCACCGCCGCCCTCGCCCGCAGCCTCCGCCTGGTCGCACACGTGGCCGACGTGCTCGGCGAGCCGCACGCGCCGGAGTACGGCGAGGCGTTCACCCGCGTGTCGGACGCCTTCCAGCGGGCCTTCCTCAGCGGGCCCAGGCTGCACACCGAGACGCAGACCGGCTACGCCGTCGCCCTCGCCTGGGACCTGGTCCCGCCCGAGGACCGGACCGCGTCGGCGCGGGCGCTGGCCGAGCTGGTCCGCGCCGACGGACACCGGCTCATGACGGGCTTCGTCGGCACCCCCCTGCTGCTGCCCGTGCTGTCGGAGACCGGCCACCACGACCTGGCGTGCCGGATCTTCAACCAGGAGGGCTATCCGTCCTGGCGCTACCAGCTCCGCGCCGGGGCGACGACCATGTGGGAGCGCTGGGACGCCTGGCACCACCGGCACGGCCTGCAGACGCCGGCCATGAACTCCTTCAACCACTACGCCTACGGCTGCGTGGGCGACTGGCTGTTCCGGCACGTGGCGGGCCTGGGCGACGACCCGCGCGGGACGGGCGGCGGCTTCGGCGAGCTGCTGCTGCGTCCCGGCCCCGTCCCGCTGCTGCGCCAGGCGCACGCCCGCTACGAGAGCGCGTCGGGGACCGTCGAGTCGGGCTGGCGGGCCGGGCCCGACGGGGTCCAGTTCACCTTCGCCGTCCCGGAGGGCGTGACCGCCCACGCGGTGCTGCCCGTACGCGGCGCGTGGGACGGGATGACCGTCAACGGCACCTTCCTCATGGGCCTCAGCGAGCAGCTGCCGACCACCAGGCTGGCCGACGGGGGCTGCGCCCTGGACCTGCCGCCGGGCCGCTGGTCGTTCACGGCCCCTGCGGCGGCCACGGCCCACCTGCTCCAGGAGTGGGACGACCTGGGCTAGGAGCTTTTCAGAGTCCGGATCATCCGGTAGGCGGCCGTCTGCCCGACAGCCACGCGGCTGCCCGCACGCGAACCTGTTCGCTAACCCGCACCAAGAGGACTGATCTGCGCTGACGCATCCCGTGTACCTGGTGACAGCGGTCTTACCCGACGCCCCGTGACGGCCCGTTGGCAAAGAACGACCGCTTCACCGCCCCGGCCGGCCGGGCCACGGGGCCCCGTGGCCCGGCCGGCTGAAGTGCACACCCTGGCCGGGCCCGGCGGCGAGCGGATGCCGGTACAGGTGCCGTCCGTGTCTTTTGGCTATGACCCAGTGCTCGCCCACAACTCGCGGAACTCCGCGCCACCGGGTCTTGTAACGGCCCCGCCGCCGGGTGCGGGCAAGAGATCTTCAGGTGCGGCGCCAGGGCTGGTGGGCGGTGGTGGGACGGGCGCGGGCGGCCACGGCGATGCCGTAGGCGGCGTGGGGCGCGTACGCGCCGATCGGGCCGAGGTAGGCGTGGCCGGTCAGGTGGCACCAGGCGGGCAGGTCGATCGGCGCGGCCGGGTCGGAGGCGATCAGGTGGATCACCGCCCCGGCGGGCAAGTCGGTGATGCGCTCGCGCAGCTGCAGCAGCAGTCGCACGCAGGAGCGGCCCTCGCCGTCGATGACGACCGGGGCGTCGGCGGTGGTCATGCGGCGGCCACCGGCAGGCCGTCGGTGCGCCATTCGGCCAGCCCGCCGTCCAGTGGCCGGGCCCGGCGGCCGCGCTCGCGCAGCAGACGCACGGCCTGCAGCGACATGGCGCAGTAGCGGCCCCGGCAGTAGGCCACCACCTCGACGTCCTCGGGCAACTCGGCCAGCCGCGCGGGCAGCTGGTCCAAGGGGATGCCCAGGGCGCCGGAGATGTGGCCGGCGGCGTACTCGGTGGCGGGCCGCACGTCCACGACGACCGTTTGGCCGTCGGCCAGGCGGCGGGCCAGCTCATCACGGCCGACCGGCCGCAGGGCGGCGGCGTCGCCCAGCCAGGCGTCGGCCGCCTGCCGCGCCCCGGGCAGCAGATCATGGGCCAGGCGCTTGACCTGTTCGACCAGGAGGGCGACGCGTGGGTCAGCGAGCCGGTAGATCACCCGGGTGCCGCTCTTGCGCCAGGTGACGAGCCCGGCCGCGGCCAGGGCCTTGAGCTGGGCGGAGGTGTTGCTCAGCCGCATCCCGGCGGCCTCGGCCAGCTCCTCCACCCCGCGCTCGCCCTGGGCCAGCAGGTCCAGCAGCTCCAGCCGGGACGGCGCCGCCAGCGCCTTGGCCACCCGCGCGAACTCCTCCAGCAGTGCCGTCTTCGGCGACGTCGACTCCACTCCAACCTCCAATACTCTTTAGAATAGTGTAGAAGAAGCGGTGCCGGCTCCGCCCCCCTGACCGGCGCCGTCACCAGGCCACCAGGCCACCAGAGAGGAATCCGCATGCACCAGACAAATGACCGCGCCCCCACCGCGCGCGGGCACTGGGAAGACGTCTACCGGCAGCGGGGGGCCCGCCAGGTCAGCTGGTTCCAGGCCGACCCCGCCCTGTCGATCGCCCTCGTTCACGAGGCCGCCGGCGGCGACACCTCGGCCGCGGTGATCGACGTCGGCGGCGGCGCGTCCCTGCTGGCCGCCCGCCTGGCCGAACGCGGATTCGCCGACCTGACCGTGCTCGATCTGTCGGAGGAGGCATTGGAGATCTCCCGGCGCCAGAACCCGGGCGCCGCCGTGGCCTTCATCCACGCCGACCTGCTCACCTGGCGGCCCGAGCGCCGTTACCGCATCTGGCACGACCGGGCCGTCTTCCACTTCCTGACCCGCCCGGCCGAGCGCGCCGCCTATCTGGCCGTCGCCCGGCGGGCGCTGGAGCCCGACGGCCGGCTCATCCTGGCGACCTTCGCCCCCGACGGCCCGACCCACTGCTCTGGCCTGCCCGTGGCCCGCTACTCGGCCACGGACCTGACCGCCGAACTCGGCGACGCCTTCACCGTCACCGGCACCCGCACCGAACACCACCACACTCCCGGCGGAGCGGTGCAGCCGTTCACCTGGATCACCGCCCACCTGCGCCGGCCCGTTCCTCACGCGCGCTGACGGCCAGGCCCCGGCCATCTCCCGCGAAATCGCCAGAGCGGGCCGTCATCGTCATACAGCGATGAATGAGGGGGCCGGCGTGTCCAAGCCGACCTCGCCCCCGCCGAACACCTGCCGGCCGCCAGATGAGCATCCGCTCCTTCGGCGGAGCGCGGCAGAACCAGCTCTAGGTCGGACCGGCACCCTCGGCGAAGTGCAGCAGAACCATCTCGACCAGTGCGGCGACGTCGGCGTCGGCCATCGGCTCGCCGGTCATGCCCATCCGGTGGAGCAGGGTTCCGACGACGACGTCGATGTAGAACAGGACCCGCTTCTCCGGCTCGTCGAGCGCGGCCTGGAGCGCGAGCCGGTAGGGGTCCTGTAACCGCGCGGACAGGATCTCGCGCAGGGCCGGATCGCTGACGGCGTCACTGAACACGCCCGCGAACGCGTCGCCCACCCCGGGCTCGCCGATCTTCGCCGCGACCCAGTGGATGGCCGAGGACATGAGCTCGGCCCGAGTGGCGCCCTCCAGCGGCGCCGGGCCGAACGCGTCGAGGAGGCAGTCCACGATCAGCGCGCCCTTCGACGGCCAGCGACGGTAGATCGTCGTCTTGGCGATTCCGGCCGCGGCGGCGATGCGCTCGACGGTGGCGCGCGCGTAGCCGAGCTCGTGGACCGTGCTCAGCGTCGCGGCGAAGACCACGGCGTTGACGCCGGAGCGCGGGCGACCGGGCGGTCTGGCGGATGTGGTCGCTCGAGTCATGCCCACACGATACCTTTTTGCGCTACCGTTGGTATCGATACTTGCGGTAGCGAAACTACTGGGCCGAAGGACCCTCGCCGGGCGACGGGTCCGGCCTGCCGGTCTGTGTGCTCCGCATCATCGCCGCCATGTCCGACCTCGACTCGACCGCGGGCCTGGCCGCGACGAGATCGACGAAGACGGGAGAGCGATGGCCACCACTGACCTCGCCGGGGCGAGGGAGCGGTCCACACCATCATCGGAGGCCGATCCCGTGCTGGGACAGAGCATGGCGGGGCTGCTGCGCCCTTACGGATGGAGTTTCGCCGCCGTTGTGCTCCTGCAGGTGATCGGCGCCGTCGCGGGCCTGGCGCCGCTGCTGACCGCCAGGCCGGACTACCCCACCGGCTACCTGGCCCAGCACGCTGAGCCCTTCCGCGCCTCCGGCTCCTGCCACATCACCGACACCCCCGCCGGCGGCGACTTACAGTAAGTGAATTATTCCGGTTGTCGGGAAAATTCGATTAGACGTATATTTGGGGCATGCAGGAGTCTCGGCGCGAACGGAAGAAGCGGCTGACCCGACAGCGGATCGTCATGGCGGCCGTCCGGCTGTTCGAGGAACAGGGATATGAGCAGACCACGGCGGCGCAGATCGCCGCAGCGGCGGATGTCGACCCCAAGACGTTCTCCAACTACTTCCGCAGCAAGGACGAGGTGCTCTGGGTCGACCTGGATCGGGACTTCGACGTGCTGTTCCGGGCGATCGCGGAACGCCGTCCGCACGAGAGCCCGGGCGAGGTGCTGGGGAGGATGGTCCAGGAGTACGCCGCCCACCGCCGGCCCAAGGTTCCCCGCAGGGAGCCCGAGGAGCTGTCCGCGACGGCCCGGATGATGCTGACCACGCCGGCGCTTCAGGCGAAGGGACTGTACCTGCTGTTGGACCTGCAGCAGCGGATCGCCGACGAGCTGCTGAAGGCGTTCCCCGACCAGCTGGACCCGATCACCGCGGCGGCGATGACCGGATCCCTGCTGGGCGCCATCCAGCAGGCGAGCCTGACGAGCGTCCGGCTCGGCCGGTCGCAGGATGAGCTGTGGGAGGCCAGCCGGCGCGGCCTCGAGATCGCCCTGCACGGCCTGCTCTCGGTGCGGCAGCCCACCGAGAGCCCATGACGGGGGGCACGCCCCGGCTCCGGCACCGCCGACGCCTGTGCTCCCGGACGGGAGGAGGCATCTGTCCCCGACGTCCTGGGGCCCGACGGTCCGCCCACCGCCCGAGGAAGGCGACATCCCGCTCACCAAGACGAGAGAGGACCGACCCACCGTGGAAGAGGAAGCAAGGCAAGAGGGAACAAGCGTCCGGCGGCTCACCCGCGACGCACGGCGTGCCCTGCGGGAGGGCCCCGCGGCGATCGCGCGGCGGCAGCGCGCCCGCCTGGCCGAGATGGTGGCCCACGCTCGCGCCCACTCGCCCTACTACCGCGAGCTGTACCGGGACCTGCCGGAGCGGGTCGACGACCCGGCGCTGCTCCCGGTCACCGACAAGAAGACACTGATGGCCCGCTTCGACGACTGGGCCACCGATCGGCAGGTGACGCTCGGGCGGGTCGAGGCGTTCGTGGCCGACCCGGGCCTCGTGGGGCACCGGTTCCGTGACCGATACCTGGTGGTCACCACCACCGGCACCAGCGGCCTGCGCGGCCTCTTCGTGCTGGACGAGCGGAACCTGGCCGTACACACCGCCCTCGGGTTGCGCACCGGCGGCGGGCTGGCGGCCCGTGATGTCGTCCGGACCCTCGCCCGCGCCGGCCGTACCGCCATAGTCACCGCACCCGGCGGCCATTTCGCCACCGTCGCGGCGCCGGCCCGGCTGGCCCTGGACAGACCGTGGCTCGGCCGGATGATGCGGGTCTTCCCGATCAACCAGCCGATGGCGGAGCTGGTCGACGAGCTCAACCGGTTCGATCCGGCCAGTCTCGCCGGCTTCGCGGGCATGCTCACGCTACTGGCCGGCGAGCAGGAGGCGGGCCGGCTGCGCATCCGCCCGGCGGTCGTCATCCCGGGAGGTGAGACGCTGACCCCGGATGCCCGGGAGCGGATCGCCACCGCCTTCCAGGCCAAGGTCCGCGCCGCCTACGCCTCCACCGAGTGCGGCTTCCTCAGCGCCGGCTGCGCGCACGGCTGGTATCACGTCAACGGCGACTGGGCCGTCCTGGAACCGGTCGACGCCGACCATCGGCCTGTCCCGCCGGGACAGCTCTCGCACACCGTCCTGATCAGCAATCTCGCCAACCAGGTCCAGCCGATCCTGCGCTACGACCTCGGCGACAGCGTCCTGGTCCGCCCCGACCCCTGCCCGTGCGGCAGTCCGCTGCCCGCCATCCAGGTGCAGGGCCGCATCGCCGACCTGCTCACCTTCCCCACCGATCGCGGCGAGCACGTCGGCGTCTCACCCATGGCCTTCGGTGCCGCACTGGACGTTCCCGGCGTGGAGCAGTTCCAGCTCGTCCAGACCGCGCCCACCGTCCTGCGCGTACGCCTACGGCCCGCAGCCGGCGCCGACGCCGACCGCCTCTGGCAGGCCATGCGCGACAAGGTCGCCCATCTGCTCGCCGAGCACAAGGTCGGTGAGGTCACGCTGGAACGCGCGGAGGAGCCACCGCAGCAGTCGCCCGGCGGCAAATACCGCAGGATCATCCCACTGGCCACGCCCTGACGACGTCGAGGATCCGGCTCATGCCGCACAAGCGCCCGCCGGATCTGTTCTGCGGATCCCGGCCGGGCCATGGCGGCAGGCCGGCGATGGTCACGGCTGAGTGGTCCCGCCGCCTGGGGACTCAGCGAAGAGCGGAGACCTGCTCGGCGGGCACCCGGCGGAGGAGTCCTTGGGCGGGCAGGATGACGGCCCTGGTCAGCCGGAGGTTCGACAGGCGTGCCAGCACTGCGGCGGCGGTCAATGTGGCGGCGACAGTGACCGCTCCGGCCAGTTCGAGGGTCAGGCGGGGGCGTCCGGCGGCGATCACGCCTCCGACCACGGCGCCGACCGCGAAGACGGTCGACAGCAGGCCGTATCCACCCGCTCCGGCATCCAGCGGGCCGGCGCTCATGGCCGCCATGGTGACCTGATAGTTACGCCCCAGACCGCCCAGGACCAGCGCGAGCGCCAGCAGCACCAGCAGCCGTGGCGTACGTAGCACGTAGGCGAGGCCGGTGCGCACGCCGCCCGTGTCCGCCTGGGCACACACCGACCGGTGCACCTCGGAGGCGCGCATCGCGAGAACCGAAGCGATCACGGCGGAGAAACTCACCGCGTTGAGGAGGAACAGGGCTCCCGTACCGGCGAGGGGCAGGAGCATGCCGGCCAGACTCATGCCGAGGATTCGGCCCGCCGAGTTGACGACGGAGCCGAGCGCGAGGGCGTTGGGCAGATCCTCCGGGGGGACGACCTCGGCACCGAACTTGCCGAGCGCGGGGCCGCCGATCGCGCTGACCACACCGCCGGCGAGCACCAGGCCGTAAACGGGTGTCATCGACGTCGGACCGCTGATCGCGACCAGCGCGAGGACCGCGGCCAGGAACGCGTGGGCGACCTGCGTGGCGAGCACCACCCGGCGGGTGGGGAACCGGTCGGCCAGAGCGCCGCCCCACAGCCCGAGCAGGAGCGTGGGCAGTGCCTGGAGGACGAGACTCAGGCCCACACTGGTCGCCGATCCGGTCGCGGAGAGGATCAACCAGTTGACTCCCAACACCTGCATCCAGGTGCCGCTGACCGAGACCAGGTCGGCCCCTGCCCAGAGCCGGTAGTTGTGGTGCTGGAGGGAGCGCAGCGTCGTCGCCGACAAAGACACTACTTTGTCCTTCTTTGGGGGTTTCTCGGAGTACCGAACACCCTCCAAAGAGAGGAAGATTCCTAAATGACCGAATTGTAAGTCTAATCACGCATCTATGGCGTTTAGGATGCTTGCTCATGGGAAATCCGATGGATCTCTTTTGCCGCTAGAAGTCCTCCCTGGATCGCCCCGGCCGCCCACGCCGAGGACGGCGGATCAGCGTCGGGCACGGACGAGACCCTTGACCCGCCGGCTACCGGTCCGGCGGTCTGTCCGCCCCTCCGCCGCGGCGCGCGGACGGGCGGCGGCTACAGCGCTCGCGGCTGCCGGTCCTCAAGGTGGGTGGCGGTCTGCCGGCCCCCGTCCGACGCCGTGTCGATCACCTCGTCCAGGACCTCGCGGGAGCGGATCAGATCGGTGATCATCCGGTCGATGCGGTCCCGTTCCGTGGTGAGCTCGGTGACCAGCCGCGGGGTGGCGATCTCGGACGGGCCCCCGTCCGCGTCCCGCATGCAGGGGAGCAGCTGCGCGATCTTGGCGCTGTGCAGTCCCGCGGCGAAGAGCTCCTGGATGCGGATGACCCGGTCGACCGCGCCGGCGGGGAAGTCGCGGTGGCCGCCGAGAGTGCGCTCGGCCATCAGCAGCCCCTGCTTCTCGTAGTAGCGCAGCGAACGCTCACTCACCCCGGTGCGCCGGGCCAGTTCGCCGATCCGCATTTCCCACCTCGCATGCCGATCCGGGACTTGAACTTGACACTGATGGCAACTTCTACCGTATCAGCGTGACGGAGCGCCACCACTGTCACCGCATCCGCCCGGCTCCCCCGCCGGGCCGAGCCCGTCATCGACGATCACCGATCTGCCCGAGGAACCCATGTCTGTCTCCCCGCCGTCCACGGACGCGCCTCATCGGCCCCGCCGCTTGGGGTGGACCCTGGCCCTGCTGGCATTCGCCCAGTTCATCATCGCCATCGACTACAACATCGTCTACGTCGCGCTGCCCGAGATCGGACGGGAGCTGAACTTCTCGGGCCAGAGCCTGCAGTGGGTGGTCAGCGCGTACGCGGTCACGCTCGGCGGCTTCATGCTGCTGGGCGGGCGCGCCGCCGACCTGCTGGGGCGGCGCCGGGTGTTCGTCCTCGCCCTCGTCCTGTACGCCGTCTCATCGCTGGTCGGCGGACTCGCCGAGAGCCCGGGACCGCTGATCGCGGTGCGCGCCGTACAGGGGCTGGGCGCGGCGCTGCTGTTCCCCGCCACCCTCTCCCTGGTCAACACCACCTTCGCCGAGGGCCCCGAGCGCAACCGCGCGCTCGCCGTGTGGGCCGCCATGGGGGGCAGCGGCCTGGCCGCGGGCGCGCTGCTCGGCGGGGTGCTCACCGACGTCCTCGGGTGGGAATCGACCTTCTACATCTTCGTGCTGCTGGCCTGCGCGGCCCTGCTGGCGGCGTTTCCGCTCCTGCCCTCCGACCCGGCCCGGGACGGCGCCGCGCGGGAACGCCGCTTCGACCTGCCCGGTGCGCTGACCGCGACCGCCGGAATCACACTGCTGGTCTCCGTCCTGGCGCAGGGCCCCGAGTGGGGCTGGACCTCCTCGCCCATCCTCACCGCCTTCGGCCTCGGCGTCGCGCTGCTCGTGGTGTTCGCCGTGATCGAGTCCCGTAGCCGTGACCCGCTCATGCCCCTGCGCATGTTCACCAATCCCAGCCTGGTCGCGGCCATGGCGATCACCGCGGTGTTCGGAGCGGGCCTCGGCGCCCATTACTACCTGCTCACCGTCTATCTCCAGGACATCCTCCACTACGATCCCCTGCACGCGGGGCTGGCGTACCTGCCGCTGACGCTGCTCAACATCGTCGGCACCAAGGTCGCCGAGCGCCTGGTCACCCGGGCGGGCATGCGCGCCGCCCTGTCCACCGGCCTGCTGGTCGGTACGGCCGGCATGGTCCTGCTGGCCCTCGCCGTCTCCCCCCACTCCCCGTTCGTCGCCGTGCTGCCCGGCATCATGGTGGCCGGTCTGGGGATGGGCATCGTCTGGACCTCGATGTGGATCGCCGCCGGCAACGGCGTCGCGGCGAGCGAGCAGGGCGTCGCCTCCGGGATGGCCTCGGTGACCCACCAGACCGGACTGGCCGTCGGCACCGCCCTCATGGTGGCCGTCGCCAACGCCGGGACCGGCGCTCTGAACGGCGACGCGCTGCGGCGGGAGCTCACCCAGGGCCTGACCATGGCGTACTACCTGGCCGCCGGCGTGACCTTCCTCGGCGTCCTGGTCGCCGGCGTCACCCTCGCCCGGCGGCCGGACCAGGCCCCGGGCCGGCCCCTCCATGGAACCGAGGACACCCCGCCCGTCGCCTCCCGCCCCGAACGGCGGTGAGGCGAGCAGGTGCGTGCGGCGGTCAGGGGGTGTGGCGGCCAGGGGCGCGGCGCAGGGGCGGGCGCCGGGCCCAGGTGGCCCAGCGCCAGAGCCACTCGAGGGGACCCTGACGGTATCGGCGCAGCCAGAGGGTCGACCACAGCCACTGGATGGCGAGGATGGCGGCGGCGATCAGCACCACCGTCGTCAAGGACCAACTGTGCGGCGGGCCGCTCAGGACCTGGTTGACCGCCAGCACGAGGACCGTGGCGGTCAGGTAGTTGGTCAGCGCCATCCGGCCCAGCGGCGCGAAGACGGCCTGCAGCACCGGCCGGAGCGGCGTCCTGAGCAGGACCAGCAGGGCGCAGATGTACACCCCCGCGAGCAGCAACCCGGCCAGGGCGAATGCGCGCGCGGAGCCGGGGCCGCCCGGGTCGCCGCTCTGCCACCACAGGGCAGGCGCCGCCCCCGCCGCCAGGACCAGGCCCAGCACGGCCGGCCCCCGGGTGGAGCGCTCGATCCGGTCGATCACCCCGTACCGGGTCAGCGCCGAGCCCAGCAGGAACAGCCCGGGCACCAGCGCGAAAGAGCCGCCCCCGACGATCAGCGGGACCGCGAGGAGCACGGGCGCGAGGCCGGCCACGGCCCACCGCGGCAGCCAGGTCGAGGGCAGCAGCACCAGCAGGCCGACGACGGCGTAGACGGCCAGGATGTCGCCCTCCCACAGCAGCACGTGATGCACCAGGCCGGCCGCGAGCAGCACCGCAAGCCGGCGCAGCAGGAGCAGCCGCGGGCGGGCGGCGCGGTCGGCGACGGAGCTCAGCAGCAGCGAGAACCCGATGCCGAACAGCAGGGAGAAGATCGGGAAGAAACGCTGCTCGACGAACAGCCCCATCCACGCCCCATCCCCCTCCGTCGCCGCCGGATGCCGCACGACGACCCTGCCGAGGTTGGCTATCGGCTGGACGTTGACCAGCAGGATCCCGCACAGCGCGAAGCCGCGCACCACGTCGAGCGCGGCGATGCGCGGCCGGCCGGGGGAGGTCGTCGCGGGACCGGCCGGGCCGTCGTCCCGGCGCGGGCGGCGGGGACGCCGGTCCTCCTGGAGCCGGTCCTCCTGGGGCGGGCCAGGAGGCGGGCCAGGCCGATGAGCCGGTCCCGCGGGATGCGCCTCTGGCAGTCGGTCAGAGCCGGGCGGCCGCCGAACCGCCTGCTCGGGTCCCCGGGTGTCGGCACCGGAGGGAAGGTTTTCCTGTGGCATGGGCTCATCCTGCGGACCCGGCCCGGTATCGGTATCGGTCGAAAGCCGGGTTGCGCCGTGCACGACCGTACTTTCGGCCGGTTCAGCGCCGAGCGGAGATCTCCTAGCCTGAGCGGCGTGAATGTTCGGGGATGGCCGGCCCGGCCGGCCGGGCCGGCCCGGATCGCGGCCGACATCGGGCTCGGCGCCGTGTTCGCCGCGGCGCTCGCCTTCCAGGCGTCCCGGATCGCCGGCAGCTGGGGCGGTGACCACTGGCGGTTCGGCTGCGCCGCCGGGGCGGTGGTGTGCGTGATCGCTCTGATCCGCCGGCGCGGCCGGGCATGGGCGGCGTTCGCGGGCCTGTCCGTCGCGGCGGCCGCCGTCCTGGCCGCCCGGCTCGCCCAACTGCCCGGCGAGCCCAGCCCCGCCATGGCCCTGGGCCTGTCCGTGCTCACCGGCTCCGCGATCAGAGCGCTCCCGGCCCTGCCGGCCTGCGCCGTCGCGGCCGGAGGGGCCGCGGTGGCCGCCGGCGGCCTGCTCGCCGCCCACGTGTCCTCCTCCAACCCGGCCGTGGCGGTGCTGAACTGTGCGGGATGGCTCGTCTCCCTCGCGATCGGGTTGTGGCCGCGGCTGCTCGACGCCCGCCGCCGGGCCGTCGCCGAGCGGGTGCGCCGCGCCGAGCGCCTGGTCCTGGCCAGGGAACTGCACGACGTCGTCGCCCACCACATCACCTGCATCGTGCTCCAGGCCCAGACCGCCCAGCTCGTGGCCCGCAAGCACCCGGAGAAGGTGGAAGGCTCCCTGGCGGACATCGAGGCCGCCGGCTCCGACGCGCTGGCCGCGACGCGCCGCGTCGTCGGCCTGCTGCGCGAGGCCGACGACGCGGTCCCCGTCATGCCCGGGCAGCTCAGCGACCTGGTCGAACGCTTCGACGGCCACGGCCCCGCGGTGCGCCTGCGGCTGCCCGCCGACCAGCCGGTGTGGCCGCCCGAAGTGGCCGGCACCGTCTACCGGGTCGTCCAGGAGTCGCTGACCAACGTCTCCCGCCACGCCCCGCACGCCCGCTCGGTCACCGTCAGCGTCGACCAGGATCGGGACACCGTCACCGTCGAGGTCGTCGACGACGCCCCGCCGGCCCCGGCCCGGCACCACCACCGCGGCGGGTACGGCCTGGCCGGGATGCGCGAACGCCTCGAGGCTCTCGGCGGCACGCTACGCGCCGGCCCGCGCCCCGGGGCCGGCTGGTCCGTGCTCGCCACCCTGCCCGTCCCCGCGCGCGGACGCCGATGACCATCAGGGTCCTGCTGGCCGACGACCAGGCGATGATCCGCGGCTGCCTGCGGCTCATCCTCGAAGACCAGCCCGACATCAGCGTGGTCGCCGAGGCTTCAGACGGCGCCGAGGCGGTCGACCTGGCCCGGAGGCTTCGCCCGGAGGTGTGCCTGGTGGACATCCAGATGCCCCGCCTCGACGGCATCGCGGTCACCCGCGCCCTGGCCGGCCCCGGCGTCCCCGACCCGCTCCGGGTGATCGTGGTCACCACCTTCGACCTCGACGAGTATCTCTACGGCGCGCTACGCGGCGGGGCGGTCGGCTTCGTCCTGAAAGACGCCGGCCCCAGGCTGCTCGTCGAGGCCGTCCGGGCCGCCTGTGCCGGTGACGCCCTGATCTCGCCGTCGGTCACCCTGAGACTGCTGCGCCGCCTCGCGTCCGCCGGGGCGCCGGCCGGCCGCGGGCCCGCGCATCCGCTGTCCGAACGGGAGACCGAGGTCGTCCGGGCCATCGCCAGAGGCCGGACCAACCGGGAGATCGCCGCCGAGCTGTTCATCTCGCTGAGCACCGTCAAGAGCCACACATCCGGCATCCAGGCCAAGCTCGGGGTGCGCAACCGGGTCGAGATCGCCGCCTGGGCCTGGAAGAACCGCCTGATCGGCGCCACATAGCACCGGCGAGGACACCGCCCGGATCCACCGCGTGCGCAAGCGCCGCGCTCCCCCGGAAGCGGCCGTCCGCGCGGGCCCGATCACGCTCCCCCGGACGGTCCGGGCCAGCCGGATTCGAGGAGGTCGAAGACGGCGTCCAGCGCGGCCCGGGGGTCGGGTTCCATGCCCGCGAGGTCGGGGACCTCCAGGACGTAGCGGGCCAGGGCGCGGACGGTCATGTCGGAGGGGTCGCGGCCGCTCTCGGCGGCGATCACTCCGGCCAGGGCTCCCTCGCCGGCCGTCCAGAGCTTGCGTGAGTAGTCCCGCAGGGCGGGCGTGCTCATGATCAGGTCATGTTTGCGCTGGAGTTCGGGCGCCAGTCGGGTGGCGAACGGTCCCCGGCCGGACATGAACCGGCGCAGGGCCGCCAGCACCGGCTGGCCGGGGGGCCGGTCGCGGACCGCGGCGACCAGGCCGTCGCGCCGTTCGGTGCCGTCGTCGAAGATCAGCGCTTCCTTGCCGTCCGGCACGTGCGCGAACAGGGTGGCGATGGAGACGTCGGCCGCGTCGGCGATCTGGGCCACGGTGACCCCGTCGTATCCGTGCGCGGAGAACAGCCGCAATGCCGCCTCTGCCAATGCCTGACGGGTCTGTGCTTTCTTGCGCTCGCGGCGCCCCATCGTCGTCGCCATGCTCCCATCCTATCCGGAACCCGTAACGCGTCTTGAACTATAGTGGTTATAGTTTCGGAGTCATTTCAGATTTGCTCCGTCCTGCCCGGAGGGGCGAGTCGACCACAGACCGTGTTCCTTCAGTAAGGAGGTGCCGCCATGGCAACCATGACAACGGCCCGTCCGACGGGCGCCCCCTCCACCCGGCGCATGTGGGCGATCCTGGGGCTGGTGCTGCTCGCCGACGCCCTCGACATGATCGACTCCACTGTCACCAACGTCGCCGCGCCCACCATCACCGCCGAGCTGCACGGCGGCGAGGGCTTGATCAAGTGGCTGGGGTCGGCCTACATGCTCGCGATGGGCGTCCTGCTCGTGGTCGGCGGCCGGCTTGGGGACAAGTACGGCCAGCGCACGATGTTCCTCACCGGCATGGCCGGTTTCACGATCGCCTCGGCGGTGGCGGGGCTCTCGCCCGACCCCGCGCTTCTGCTGGTCGCCCGCGGCGCGCAGGGCGCGTTCGGCGCGCTGATGATCCCGCAGGGCATGGCGATCATGACCAAGACGTTCTCCCGCGACATGCTCACCAAGGCGTTCGGGCTGTTCGGTCCCCTGCTCGGGGTCGCCTCGGTCGGCGGCCCGATCCTGGCCGGGTTCATCATCGACGCCGACCTGTTCGGCCTGTCCTGGCGGCCGATCTTCCTGATCAACCTCGTGCTCGGCGCGATCGGGCTCATCATGGCCGTCAAGCTGCTCCCCCGCGACGGCGGCGACCCGTCCGCCGTCGTGGACGGGCTGGGCTCCGGGCTGCTCGCCGCCACCATGTTCGGTCTGCTGTTCGGGCTGGTCGAAGGCTCGACCAGCGGCTGGACCGCCGTCCCCGTCCTGTCGGTCTTCCTCGGCCTGGTGTTCCTCGCCGCCTTCGCCCACCGTCAGAGCACCGCCGCCGACCCGCTGCTCAAGCCGTCCCTGCTGCGCAACCGCGGCTTCAGCTCCGGCCTGCTGGTCGGCCTGATCGTCTTCGCCGCCACCACCGGGCTGGTCTACGTGCTCTCCCTGTTCATGCAGGAAGGGCTGCGCGCCTCGGCGCGGGAGGCGTCCCTGGGCCTGCTGCCGCTGACCCTGGGCATCATCATCGCCGCGGGAGCGTGCATGGCGCTGATCAAGAAGCTGGGCCGCAACCTCATCTTCATCGGCCTGTCCGTCATCCTGGCCGGCTGCGGCTGGGCGCTCGTCCTGGTCGTCGGGTCCGGCACCGACCTCAGCCTGGCGGCCCTCGCCCCCGCCGTCTTCCTTACCGGCCTGGGGATGGGCGCCTGCTACGGCACGGTCTTCGATGTCGCCCTGGGCGACATCGACCCCGACGAGGCCGGAAGCGCCAGCGGCTCACTGTCGGCGGTCCAGCAGCTCGCGGCCGGAATCGGATCGGCGGCCGTCACCTCGGTCTTCTTCCAGTCCGCCGCCTCCGGCCTCGGCCACGCCATGAAGATCAGCCTCATCGTCGCCCTGGCCGGCACCGCCGTCACCGTCCCGGCCGTGATCCTGATGCCCAGGCGGGCGCCGGAAGAATCTCAGCACTGACGCCCCGGGCCGCGCCGGAAGCCGGCGTGGCCCCGTCCCCGACCGCTCCCCCGACGCGAACCGTCCCGACCACTCCCCCAACACAAAGGAGCCCGCCATGTCCTCCCTCCGCGCCCCAGTCGTGGTCCAGTCATGACGTGGGACGTCCGCCGACTGCCACCTGCCGAGGGCAAGAACTTCCTGGTCACCGGCGGCAACGCGGGTATCGGGTATTTCGTCGCCGAGCAGCTCGCCCGCACCGGGGCCACCGTCGTTCTCGGCAGCCGGGACACGGCGAGGGCCGCAGCCGCGATGGCCTCGATCCGTTCGCGCGTCCCCGGCGCGCACGTGCGCCATCTCCGGCTGGACCTCGCCGATCTGTCTTCGCTCAGAGCCTCCGTGGACGCGCTGGAGCTGGACGGTCTCGACGCGGTGGTCCACAACGCCGGTGTGATGCTCGACCGGCCGCCGCGTCGCGAGACCGAGGAGGGCAACGAGCTGATGTTCGGGACCAACCACCTCGGGCATTTCGCGCTGACCTGGTGGCTGGCGCCCCTGCTTTCGGCCGTCCGCGGAAGCCGTGTCGTCACCACCGGCAGCTTCACGGGCAAGTCCGTGGACCTGGACCTCGACGATCTCCAGAGCACACGTGACTACCGGCCGAAGCGTGCCTACGCCCGGTCGAAACTGGCGCAGATGCTCTTCGGCCTCGAACTCGACCGCCGCCTGCGTGCCGCCGGCGGCGCCACACTGAGCGTGGTGACCCACCCCGGCGGCGCGATCGACTCCCTCACCCCCTCGCGTCCGCCGGTGCGTGTCCGGACCGTCGGCGAACGGCTGCGCGGCCTGCCTGCCGGCGTTCTCCTCCAGGGCAAGGAGGCCGCCGCGTGGCCCGCCGTCCGGGCGATCCTCGACCCGTCCGTCCGCGGCGGCGGGCTCTGGGGACCCCGGGTGTTCGGGATCCGCGGCGCGCCCAGGCTCGAACCCGTCCGAGGTCGCCTGGCCGACACCGAGCTCGCGGCGCGGCTGTGGGCCGCCAGCTGTAACCTGACCGGCGTCGATCCCGGCTCCGCCCCCTGGTAAGGGGCGCGAGGCCGGCACCCGGACCGGCGCGACCACGCGACCCGCGTGGTCGCGCCGGTGGTTCCGCTGGTCATGTGCATGGGTCTCTCCGTGGAGCTGGGGCCCGCGGGCACCGGCCGGGCTCAGGACGTGGCGGTCGAGAACTCGAACCGCGGCGAGGACCGGCTCAGCACCGCGCTCTCCGGCACGGCCCTCCAGATGCCGTTCAGCTCGTCCGCGAGCACAGAGGTGAGTTCCCGGACGTCCGCGACCGCCGAACCGTGCATCGCCTCCGCGATGATCAAGACCGTGGTCGTCGTGTCCCGGACGGCCGAGTAGCCACTCTGCCGGTTCGTCCACCGCCGGGCATGGGCCCGCCCGGCGGCGTCGGCGAAGATCACTTCGCGCGCGTCGGGGTTCTCCGTCTCACCCGAGAAGGTCAGATAGCTCTCCTCCCCGCTCGCGTGCCGGACTTCGAGGCTCCCGGCGATCCTGGTGACGTCGAAGACGCCCACCGGGATCGCGAATGCGAGCGAGACCGCGTTGCACAGGTCGATCAGGGGGTGGATCCGCGGGAGGACCCGCTCCTTCTTGAAGCGCCGCAGCAGCGACTCCGAGGCACATCGATACTGGGTGGGTTTGAGGCCCATCCTGGAGAAGGCCCGTCGCCACGCCTGGATCTCGGGGAACTCGCTCTCCGGGCCCGCGGCGAGTCGCGCTCCGGCGACGGCGCCGAACTCGGCGATCCGAGGGCCGGCGGAAGCCTCCCCGGTGATGCCCGTGGCGGAGACGACACCGGCGACGAGCTCCGGATACTCCGCCCAGATCTCACCCGAATGCTGGAAGTACATGAGGTTGAGCCCCTTGTCACGGACTGGATCTACTGATCGGCGAAGGCGAGTCTGGCGCCGAGCGCGACGAAGGAGCCGGCGAAGACCCGGCCCATCCAGATCATCACCCGGGGCCGGGCGGTCACGTGCTCCCGCACCGAGGCGGCGAAGATGCCGTAGGCGGCGAAGACGACGAACGTGATCAGCATGAAGACGGCGCTCAGCTCCACCATCCGCAGCGGGGAGCTCGGCTCGCCGGTGCTCACGAACTGCGGCAGGAACGCGAGGAAGAAGACGGTCAGCTTCGGGTTGAGGACGTTGATCAGGATGCCGGAGAGGATCACCCTCGCCGCCGGGCGGGGGACGGCCTCCTGCTCCACGACGGCTGCGCCCTTGTCCTTGAGCGTGGCCCACGCCATGTAGAGGAGATAGGCCACGCCCAGATATTTCAGGACCTGGAACGCCGGCGCGCTCGTCCGCAGCAGGGCCGCGAGACCGGTGACCGTCGCCACCGCGTGCGGAACGATGCCGAGGGTGCATCCGAGCGCGGCGACCACGCTTGCGCGGCGGCCTCGGGAGAGGCCGGCCGACAGCGTGTAGACGACGCCGGTGCCAGGTGTGGCGACCACGACGAGCGTGGTCACCAGGAACGCGATGCTCACGGTGGGTCTCCTAACCGCGCGGGCCGGACACGCCGGCGCGGTGGGGCAGGCCGCCGCAGGGCCGTTCCGCCGCCGCCCCTGTGGCCTGGGCCCGGGTCAGGAGGTCCGCGTAGAAGCCGGCCGCGAGCGGCCGCGTGCCCGCGCCACAGAACGGGCCGCGGAACGGGCCGCGGAACGGGCCGCGGGCGGGAAAGGTTTCGAATCTGTCCACGCCCTCATCCTGCTGCCACAATGGCCTTATGAGTAGGGCCAAAACAAGCCCAGATGACCGGTCCATAATGTCCGGGTCCGACTTCCTGCAGCTGAACATCGGCGACGCGCCGGCCGGCGGCCGCTCCGACTGGCTGGCCGCGCAGCTACGGCTCGCGATATCGGACGGCCGCCTGCCGGTGGGCAGCAGGCTGCCGGCCACCCGGGTGCTGGCCGGCGAGCTACGGGTGTCCCGTGGCGTCGTCACCGAGGCGTACCAGCGCCTGAACGAAGACGGGCACGTCACCGGGCGCAGGCGGGGCGGGACGATCGTCGTCGCCGCTCCGGCGGCGCCGGGGGCCGTGCCGCCGTCCGCGCCCGCCGGTCCGCCGCCGACGGGGGCGGTGTTCACCACCGCGCCCGGCCCGGACGTCTTCGACTCGTTGCGGGCGGCTCCGGCCCGGATCGACCTGTCGCCGGGGGTGCCCGACCTGGCCGCCTTCCCGCGGGCGGCGTGGCTGCGCGCCGAACGCTCGGTGCTCGGCGGCCTCTCGCCCTCCGACTTCGGATACGGAGATCCCCGCGGGACGGCCGCGCTGCGTCTGGCCGTCGCGAACTGGCTGGCCCGTAACCGCGGGATCAGGGTGGATCCGGGCGAGGTGCTCGTCGTCGCCGGCGTCGCCCAGGCGCTCGGACTGCTCGCGCAGGTGCTCCGTCATGACGGGATCTCCCAGGTGGCGGTGGAGGATCCCGGCTCGCTCGGAGCCCGCCAGCATCTGCGCAACTGGCAGCTGGACACCCCGCCGATCCCGGTCGACTCCGAAGGGGTCCGTGTCGACGAGCTGCGCGCCCAGGGTGCCCCGGCCGTCCTGCTGACACCGGCGCACCAGTTCCCGACCGGGGTGGTGCTCGGTGGCGAGAGGCGTCGCGAGCTGATGCGCTGGGCCGACGACGGCGGCCTGATCGTCGAGGACGACTACGACGCCGAGCACCGCTACGACCGGCCCGCCGTCCCCGCCCTGCGGTCGATGCTCGCCCACCGCGTCTGCTACGCCGGGAGCGTCTCCAAGCTCCTCGCCCCCGCGCTGAGAGTGGGGTGGATGCTCGCGCCGGCGAAATACCACGACGCCCTCGTGGCCGCCAAGCGCTACGCCGATCTCGGCAACGCCGTACTGCCGCAGCTGGTCCTGGCGGAGCTGATGGGTTCGGGCGAGATGGAGCGCCAGCTACGTTTCCTCCGCAGGCGTCACCGCCGCCGCCGGGACGCGATGATCGATGCGATCAGGAGCCACCTCCCGGGCGCAGTCGTGCACGGCGCCGCGGCGGGCCTGCACCTGATGATCACTTTTGCGGCCGGGTTCGCCGATGTCGACCTCGCCGCCGCGTCGCTCGCGCGGGGGGTGAAGGCGCAGCCGCTGTCGTGGCATCGCCAGCGGCCGGATCAGCCGGGGCTCGTCCTGGGCTACGCCGCGAGCACGCCGGCCGACATCGCCGAAGGCGTGGCGACCATCGGCGACGTCCTGCGGGGGCTGTCGTGACCGCGGGGGCGCCGGACGGCCCGCGCCCCGGCTGCCCGCTCCGGCCGGGGCCCGCCGCCCGGCCGCTGACGCACGCCGCAGAGCACCCGGTCGATCAGGTCGCCGGCCGCCTTCTCCTGGCGCAGTGAGCGCTCGTCGCCGAACTGCGTGGACATCGAGATCACGACGCTGCGCCGGCCGTCGGCGGTGACGCCCGTCCTGGTCTTGTGGCCGTAGTCGTCACCGCCGTGGTGCCGGTAGCGGCCGCCGCGGGCCCGCGGCTCGGCGACTCCCCGCCGCCGCCAGAGGCCGTGAACCGGGCGGAACGGCTCCGCCCCACCATACGGTACATTGAAATGACCGAACAGTGCATTAGACTGACCGACGGGAGGTGGCACGGTGACCATGGCGGATGCGGCGCTGCAGGCGGTGGCGCGCAACGTGCGGGAGGCGCGGACGCGGGCGGGGCTGTCCCTGGAGCAGCTGAGCGCGCGCGCCCAGGTGAGCAAGGGCGCACTGGTGGCCCTGGAGAAGGCCCAGGGCAATCCCAACCTGGCCACGCTGGTGCGGCTGGCCGACGCGCTCGGCCTGCCGATGTCGGCGCTGGTGCAGGGATCTTCCGCCGGCAGCGTGCAGATCGTCGAGGCCGCGCAGGTGACCCCGCTGTGGACCGGCGAGCACGGTGGGCAGGCGCGGCTGATGCTGACCGTGCCGGGCCCGGCGCCCATGGAGGTGTGGCGGTGGCGCCTGCACCCGGGCGAGACCTATCCCAGCCACCCGCACCCGGCCGGGGTCCTGGAGACCGTCAGCGCCGTCGACGGAGAGATGGTCCTGGTGGTCGACGGCACCGAGCACACCCTGGCGGCCGGGGCGACCGCCGCGTTCGCCGCCGACGTCCCCCACGCCTACCGGGGGGCCGGCACCGGGCCGTGCGAACTGGTCATGACGGTCACCCTGCCCGCCATCACCCGCGCGGCCGGCGCTCCGGCACGGAGCCCGGCACCCGGCGGGGAATGAGATGAGACTCGGAGAGCCGACCCGGCACGCCGGCGACGCGCCGTCCCCGCCGGAGCGCCCGGGGCCCCACCCGCTGGAGCGCCCCGACGCCGACGGGGCGCCGGCGACGACGCCGCGCGCCATCACCCCGGACGTGCGGGTCGAGCAGCTCCCGATCCGCGCGTCCTGACGGCGCGCGGCCCGGTCAGGCCCTGCGGCCGCGCCGTCCCCCGAGCCGGTGCCGGGCCGCGGCACTCCACCTTCCGACCTGCCCCTACTCCCCCGCCGCCCGCCTTCCGTGCGCGGCGGTCGCTCCACCACACCCTCTGCGGTCATTCCAATGGACCGCTTGGTCGCTTCACTGATATCGGAGGTATGCCGTGCTCGCGCTGGTCCTGGCCCTGGGCAGTTCCCTGGCCTACGGCTGTGCGGACTTCCTGGGGGGCATGGGGGCCCGCCGGGCCCACGTCCTGCGCACCGTGATGATCGCGGCCCCCGCCAGTCTCGTCGTTGAGCTGGCACTGTGGCCCTTCCTGGGCGCCTCCTGGTCGGCGCAGGCCGTCGGATGGGGCGCGCTGTCGGGTGTGGCCTCGGCCGCGGCCTTCGCCCTGCTCTACCGCACCCTGGCCGTCGGCCCCATGAACATCCTGTCGCCGATGACCGCACTGGTCTCCGCGCTGCTACCGGTCGCCATCGGCCTGGCCCAGGGCGAGCACCTGAGCGGACCGGCCATCGCCGGCATCCCGCTGGCCCTGGCCGCGGTCGTCCTGGTCAGCGCCGGACCCGGCACGCGCGCCGCCCGCCCCTCCCGGCCCGCGCTGCTCCTGGCCGTCGGTGCGGGCACCGCCATCGCCGTCCAGCTCATCTGCCTGGACCAGGCTCCCGCCGACAGCGGGCTGGCCCCGCTCATCACCGGCCGCGCGGTCTCCTCGGCCGTGACGATCGGCGCGGCCCTCGCCCTGCGCGGACGCCTGGGCCCCGACCGGCCCTCCCTGCCGCTGTCGGCCGGCGCCGGGGTGCTCGACTCCCTGGCCAACCTCGCCTTCCTGCTGGCCGCGCGTAACGGCGACCTGGCCGTCGTCGCCGTCATCACCGCCCTGTACCCCGCGGGCACCATCCTGCTGGCCCGCGCCGTACTGTCCGAACGCGTCCACCGCGGCCAGCTCGCCGGACTGGGCACCGCGGCCCTCGCCGTCGGCCTGCTGGCCCTGAGCTGACCCCCACCCCGCGGGCCGGGCACGACCGCCCCGCCCCGGCCTCCGACCGATGACCCGCCACCGAGACCGGAAGATAGGGTTTTCGCATGTACGTCCCGCATTTCAACGCCATGGACGACCTCGACGAGGTCCGCGCGCTGGTCACCTCGGTCGGATCGGCCGAGCTCATCACCGTGGGGGACGACGGATACCCGCTGGCCACCCTGCTGCCGGTGATCTGGGACGGGGACCGGCTCGTCTTCCACATGGCCCGCGCCAATCCGCACTGGAGGTCCGTCCAGGCCCACGCTCCCGCGCTCGCCGTGGTCACCGGCCCCCAGGCCTACGTCTCCGCCGCCTGGTACGCCTCCAAGGCCGAGCACGGCCGGACCGTGCCCACCTGGAACTACTCCGCGGTGCACTTCACCGGCCGCCTGCGGGTCCACCAGGACGCCGACTGGCTCCTGGAGGCCGTCACACGACTCACCGACCAGCACGAACAGCGCCGCGACCGGCCATGGGCGGTCGGCGACGCCCCCGAGCAGTACATCGACGGGCAGCTGCGGGCCATCGTCGGCATCGAGTTCACCATCGAGAGGATCGAGGGCAAGGCCAAGCTCAGCCAGAACAGATCCGATGCCGACCACGCCGGGGTCATCGAAGGACTGCGTCGCGAGGGCGGCGGCCGCGAGCACCAGGTCGCCGACTCCATGGCCGGGCTGCGGTGACCTCCAGGCCCCGCGGGCCGCGCCCGCACCCCGGCCCGGCGGACCGGCCGCTACGGCCGGATCTCCCCGGACACCGGCCCGCCGCACCGGCCGCCGTGTCGGCAGCGGATCGCCGGCCGGGGCGCACGAGGGCCACGGCCCACCCCGTACGGATTCCGCTGTCGCGGTGCTCCCGGTAGTGGTCAGTGCTCCCGGTAGTGGTCGGCGAGGGCGGTGAAGGCGGCCTTGGGCTCCCACGGCATGTCGGGGTAGGTGACCCCGAGGCGGTCCTCGTAGACCTTGACGATGCCGTAGCTGGCCAGGTCCAGGTCCTCGCGGGGGGCGCCGTCGGGGCGGTGCGGGTGGTCGTACAGCGCGAAGGTGAACACGAAGGCGCTGTCGACGCCTCCGGCTTCGAACGCCTCCAGCAGCTCGCGCAGATACGCGGCCTGACCGGCCTCGTCGCGGGCGTACTCACCGTTCAACCGGACAGGCGCACGGGTCTCCTTGTCATACTCGACGATCTCCAGACCGTGGGCGCCCCTGTCGCCCGCGCCCCGGTAGCCGGCCGCGCCGAACTCGGTGATCGCGACCGGCTTTCCCTGCGCGACGAGGTCTCGGACGCCTCCGGCGAAGCGGTCGGCTGTCTCGGCCGACCGGTAGAGATCCACTGACATGATGTCGAAGGGCGCCCAGTCGACGCGCTCAAGCGGCACGGAGGCGTAGGTCACCTTGCCGCCGAAGTGCTCACGGACGAGTGCCACGGCCCTGCCGAGGAAGTCGTTGACACGGGCGCTGATCTCGCCGATCTGCTCGCGCACGCCATGCGGCCGGCTCAGCCACTCGACCCGCTCGTCGGTGCTGTCACCGGGCAGGAATCCCTTGTTCATCAGGCTGAGCTCGGCGCCGGTGACGAACACGACCTCGGCTCCCTTCCGCCTGAGCCGCTCCGCGCGCACCGCGCAGTCGGCGAACAGCGACAGCATCTCGTCGGCGGTCAGCTCCAGCGGGTAGGGAGAGAACCAGACCTCGAGGCCGAGGTCGGCGGCGTGCTCGCGCTCGGCGTCGCCGCCTATCGGCAGCTGGCCACGGCGGTCCGGCCCCCCGACACCGGCGATCTGCGGGGCGAGGTCCTGGAGCTGTTACGCCGGGCGAACCGCCACTGGAGCTCCCCGCTCGGCTCGGTCCTGCGCGAGTTGCTGTCCGCGGCCGGCGGCGCGTCGGAGCTCCTGGCGCAGCTGTCAGAACAGTCCGGGGACGCCGCGGCCGCCCCCTGGTTGACCGTCCTGGGCGCGCGGTCGCACGCGGTGAGGCGTCCCCCGAAGCGCTCCATCCACGGGTCGCCACCGTGGCCGTCGTCCTGCTGCGCAACGAGTTCGTCGTGCACGGGGTCCCTACCGCACCCGACGACGTCCTCGTCGAGATCGTCGACGAGGTGTACCTACCACTGGTGCGCCGGCGCGGTCCGGCCCCGAGCTGACCCTCCGCCGACGCGCCAAGTTCGAAGCACAACAACGGATCCGCGCCGAACAAGCCGCCTCAACCTGGCAGGACCGCCATGCCGTCCGCGCCGGTGTCGAGGGCACCGTCGCCCAAGGTTCCCGCCACTGCGACCTCCACCGAGCCCGCTGCCCCGGTCCGCCGATGTCGATGATCACCACGCACCGCGCCCCGACCTCGCAGCCCGCAGGACTTGGCCGAGCCCACGAACCAGCGTGCCGCTCGCAGTGGAAACGAACAAACAGCACGATTCCCGCCAACTCTATCCTCGTCCGAAGTCGAGCCAGGAGGGATGTCAGTGTCGAAGCTGGATGAGGTCGGTGCGTGGTTGCAACGCCGGTTGCCTGACCTGCTCACCGAGAACCAGGTGCCCGGAGCAACCGTGGCGGTCTGCGCCGGCGATGAGACGGTCGAGGCCGCGGCGGGGATGCTGAGCACGGTTACCGGCGTCGAGGCCACGGTCGACGCCCTCTTCCAGATCGGCTCGATCACCAAGGTGTTGACGGCGACGCTGGCCATGCAGCTGGTCGACGAGGGGAAGCTGGACCTCGACGCTCCGGTGCGGGCCTATCTCCCCGAGTTCCGGATCGCCGACGAGCGGGCAGCGGAGCGGATCACCGTGCGGCAGCTGATGTGTCATGTCGCGGGTTTCGAGGGCGACATCTTCACCGACACCGGCAAGGGCGACGACTGCCTCGAGAAGTATCTGGGCACTCTGCACCAGGTGCCGCAGCTGTTCGAGCCCGGCGAGATGTTCTCGTACAACAACGCCGGCTACTGCGTGCTGGGCCGGATCGTCGAGGTCGTCCGGGGACAGCCGTTCGACATCTGCATGAGGACGCACCTGTTCTCGCCCCTGGGCCTGACCCACGCCGCGAACGATCCGTACGAGGCGATCGTCCACCGCACGGCGGTGGGACACATCGAGCGGACGCCGGGTGGCCCGCTTGAGCCGACCCGGGTCTGGGCGTTGGCCCGCTCGAACGCGCCGGCCGGGTCGATGCTGGCGATGCGCCCTCGCGACCTGCTGGCCTTCACCCGCATGCACCTCGCCGGCGGCCTGGGGCCGGACGGCACCCCCGTCCTGAGCCGGGCGGGCGTCAGGGCCATGCAGCGGCCACAGGTCACGCTGCCCGACATCGACCAGGGCACCGCCTGGGGCTTGGGGTGGGAGCTCTTCGACCTTCCGGGCGGCCCGGTCTTCGGCCACGACGGCAACACCATCGGCCAGTCGGCGTTCCTGCGCGCGGTGCCGGGGCGCGACGTGGCGGTGGCGATCGTCACCAACGGCGGCTCGCCGCGGCGGGTGCACGCCGAGATCGCGGGCCGCGTGCTCCACGAGCTCGCCGGTGTCGAACTGCCCGGGGAGCCGGTGCCCGATCCGGCCGCGCCTCCGGTGGACGCGTTCCGGTATGCCGGCACGTACATGTCGAGCACGTGTGAGACCGCGGTGAGCCAGGACGGGCAGGGGCGGCTGTGGTTGGAGCGCATCCCCATCGGAATCACCGCCGAGCTGGACGAAGTGCCGTATCGGACGGAGTTGGTCGCCTGGCGCGGCGATACGTTCCTGCCGGTCGAACCCGAACGTGGCGCTCGCGCGCCGCTCGCGTTTCTGGGTGACGACGGAGAGGGACGCGCGGTGTATCTGCACACCGGGCGAGCCGACAGGCGGGTGAACCTGTGAACGACCCGGCGCCGTCACCCGTGGCGATCAGTTCGTCCGGCCGGACGAACGCCGGCGTGAAGGTTCGATGAACGCAACGAACACCACCGGGGGCTCGCGTCCCACTATCGTCGGGTGGATTTGGAGAGTACCGCCGTGAGCACGACCGATGGTTCCGAGAACGCGCGCGGGCCCGCGGACACCGATCGTGTGCTGAGCATCCGCGACCTGTCGGTCGAGATCCGGTGCGGCGAAAGGGTCGTCCGCCCCGTCTCGGACGTCAGCCTCGTGCTGAACCGCGGCGAGACCCTGGGCATCGTCGGTGAGACCGGATCCGGCAAGTCCATGACCGGTCTCGCGATCATGGGCATGCTGCCGGCCGGCGGCCGGGTGACCGGCGGATCGATCGTCTTGGGCGGCAAGGAACTCGTCGGGCTTCCCGCGGCGCGGTACCGGGCCGTCCGCGGCAACGACGTCGCGATGGTGTTCCAGGACTCGATGACGGCGTTGAACCCGACCCGGCGGATCGGTGATCAGGTCGCCGAACCGGTGCGGCTGCACCATGGCGCGTCGAAGCGGGCCGCGCGCCGGAGCGCCGAGGAGATGCTCGCCCTGGTCGGGCTGCCGCGGCCGGCCGAGCGGCTGGACGACTATCCGCACCAGCTCTCGGGCGGCATGCGGCAACGCGTGATGATCGCGATGGCGCTGGTGTGCGAGCCGCGGGTCGTCATCGCCGACGAGCCGACCACGGCGCTCGATGTCACGATCCAGGCGGAGATCCTCGAGCTTCTCGATGACCTCAGGTCCCGGCTGGGCATGTCGATGATCCTCATCACGCACGACATGGGGGTGATCGCCCGGCATGCCGACCGCGTCGGAGTGATGTACGGCGGACGCGTGGCCGAGACCGCCCCGACGCCTGTGCTCTTCAGCCGGACGCGGCACCGCTACACGCACGCGCTGCTGTCGTCGATCCCTTCGCTCACCCACGACAGGCGTGAGGAGCTCTTCAGCATCTCGGGCGCGCCGCCGGACCTGACCGTGGCTCAGGTGGGCTGTCCTTTCGCGCCGCGCTGTGACGCCGCGACGGATCGCTGCCGCGAGGAGCGGCCGGCACCGTCGGTGGCGGAGGACGGCCATGCCTATGCGTGCCGGCATCCGGTCTCCGGTCCGACGGCCAGGGTCCGCTCACGGTTCGCCACCCCGCCGGCGGTCCTCCCCGAGCAGGGAGCGGTGCCGCGGTTGCGCGTCGTCGACCTCAGACGCGAGTACCCGGCGGGCGGTGCGGGGTTCTTCGGCGGGCGCCGAACCGTGAAGGCGGTGTCCGGCGTGAGCTTCGAGGTGGCGGCCGGTGAGACGTTCGGGCTCGTCGGGGAGTCGGGCTGCGGCAAGTCCTCCCTGGGCAGGATGCTCGTGGCCCTGGACCGGCCCACCTCCGGTGAGGTGATCTTCGACGGCGAGTCGGTCACCCGGATGAGCGCACGTGCGTTCGGGCCGCGCCGTACCCAGCTGCAGATGATGTTCCAGGACTCGAACGCCTCCCTCGACCCCCGGATGCGCATCGGCACGATCCTGCGTGAGCCCCTGGCGATCCAGGGCGTCGGAAGTCGCGCCCAGCGGACCGTTCGTGCTCGCGAGTTGCTGCACGACGTGGGTCTGCCCGCGAGCGTCATGGAGCGCTATCCCTACGAGCTCTCGGGGGGGCAGCGCCAGCGGGTGGGCCTGGCCCGCGCGCTCGCCCTGGACCCGAAGGTGCTGGTCGCCGACGAGCCGGTCAGCGCGCTGGACGTCTCCATCCGCTCCCAGGTGCTCAACCTGATGCGCCGCATCCAGCTTGAGCACGGGCTCAGCAGTGTGGTGATCTCACACGACCTCGCGGTCGTGCGGTACCTGGCCGACCGGGTCGGCGTCATGTACCTGGGCAAGCTTGTCGAGGTCGGCACGGCCGAGGAGGTGTACGGCGCCGCCGCCCACCCCTACACCGCGGGGCTGCTCGCGGCGGTCCCGGACGCGGACCCGGAGGCGCGACGGCCGGAGGGGACCGCGAGGATGCGCGGCGAGCCACCGAGCCCCATCGATCCGCCCAGCGGCTGCCGGTTCCGCACCCGGTGCGCGCTGGCAACCGATCGGTGCGCCGAGACGGAGCCTCCCTTGCAGGCGGTCACCGGCACCCACCAGGTCGCCTGCCACCACCCGTTGCGGAGAGGGGACTCGCACTCATGACTTGGTACGTGGTCCGACGCCTGGCGATCTCCTTCCTCGTCCTGCTCGGGATCTCCGCGGTGGTCTTCTTCCTGCTGCACCTGGTTTCGGACAGTCCGGGGCGCGTCGTCCTGGGCCAGCGCGCCTCGCCCGAGGCGGTGGCGGACTTCAACCGCCAGCACGGGTTCGACCGCCCGGTCGTCGTGCAGTACGTCAGCTATCTCGGCCAACTCGCGCAAGGCGACCTGGGCAGGTCGTACAAGCTGAACGAGGATGTGGGGACCCTGCTGCGGCAGAACGCCGGCCGCAGCGCGATGCTCTCGCTGGCCGGACTGGTCCTGGCGCTGGTGATCGCCGTCCCGCTCGGCATCCTGCAGGCGGTCAAACGCAACCGCCTCGTCGACCGGGTCGCCACGGCGGCGTCCTACGTCCTCTACGCGACGCCGTCGTTCCTGCTCGGTCTGATACTGATCGCCGTCTTCAGCCAGAGCCTGCCCGTCTTCCCGGCCGAGGCCTCCCAGTCGCACTCCCCCTGGGTGGTCCTCACCGATCCACGGGCGATGGCGCTCCCCGTCATCACGCTGGCGGTCACCAGCGTCGCGATCTTCGCCCAGTACCAGCGCTCCTCCGCCCTGGACCAGCTCGGTCAGGACTACATCAGGGTCGCGCGGGCCAAGGGGCTCCCGGAGCGACTGATCTTGACGCGCCACCTGCTGCGCAACGCCTGTCTGCCGCTGATCACACTGGTCGGCACGCTCGTCCCCACGCTCCTGGCGGGCAACCTGATCGTCGAGTCGCTCTTCAACTACCCCGGGCTGGGCCTGCTGTTCCTCAACAGCCTGCATCGCGAGGACTACCCGGTGCTCCTCGCCTACACCCTCATGGGCGGCGTCCTGACCGTGGCCGGCAACTTCGTCGCCGACCTCGCGGTCGCCGCCGCCGACCGCCGAATCGAGCTGAGAAAATGACCCCACACGCCGTGGACGCCGAGATCACGCCGGCGAGGAACCCGGTCTCGGCGCTGCGCCGGCTGCGACGGCATCCGCTCGGTCTCGCCGGCGGGCTGCTGCTGGTGCTCATCGCCGGGTTCTGCTTCCTCGGCCCGCTGTTCCACCCCACCAACCAGACCGACGTGGACCTGGTCAACGCGGCCCTGCCCCCCGGCCCCGGCCACCCGTTCGGGACGGACCCGAACGGGTTCGACGTGCTCGGGCGGCTGATGGCAGGCGGTCAGGTGTCCTTGCAGATCGGGCTCCTCGCCGCGCTCTTCGCGACCGCGATCGGCACCGTCTACGGCGCCGTCGCCGGACTGGCCGGGGGCGTGGTCGACGGGTTCCTGATGCGGCTGGTCGACGTCATGCTGTCGATCCCCTTCCTGTTCTTCGTCCTGATCCTGTCGGCTCGCTTCCACGCGAACACGCTGTCGCTGAGCCTGGTCATCGGCGGGTTCTCCTGGCTCCTGTCGGCCCGGCTGGTCCGCGGCGAGGTCCTGACGCTGCGGGTACGGGAGTTCGTGCTGGCCGCACGGGTGATGGGCGCGTCCCGCCGGCGGATCATCCTCACCCACCTGATCCCGAACGCGCTCGGTGTGATCATCGTCAACATCACCTTCCAGGTCGCCGACGCGGTCCTCGTCGTCGCCGCCCTGGGATTTCTGGGCTTCGGCATGACGTACCCCACCGCGGACTGGGGCGGTCAGCTCGCCGGCGGCGTCACCTACATCTCCGCCGACTATTGGTGGCTGATCTATCCCGTCGGCGGCTGCATCATCCTCACTGTGCTGGCGCTCAACCTGCTCGCGGACGCACTCCGCGACGCGGTCGGGCGACGGGCGGACTGAGCACCGTCTGCGCACCTTCGATTCACTTCACATGCAGGGAGCCATCAATGACGCACGTGTCCGGTAAGCAGCTCTCCGCGGCGCTCGCCGTGATCGCTGTGCTCGCTACGGCGTGCACCGGCGGCGGGGGCTCGACGAAGGACGTCGCCGGCAGCTACGCCACCCCGCCGAAGCAGACAGGCACTCCCAAGGACGGCGGGACCGCCACGGTCGCGTTGACCCCGGGACTCAGCCCCAACTACATCTACCCCTACCCGCCGGCGTCCGCCAACGGGACCGTCATCGCCCGCGGGCTGATGTGGCGCTCCCTCTACCGGCCCAGCGGAGAGGGCGACCAGATCACGGACGCCGAGCTGAGCCTGGCCGAGCAGCCCGCCTACAGCCCCGACCGCAAGACCGCGACCATCAAGATGAGGGACTACAAGTGGTCCAACGGCACTCCGGTCACGGCCGATGACGTCGTCTTCTCCCTCGCGCTGCTCAAGGCCGCGCTCGCGGATAGCCCGGCCAACTGGAGCTTCTACACCCCGGGCCAGTTCCCCGACGGAGTCACCGCAGAAGCCACCGCGCCGGACACGCTCACCCTCAAGCTGGAGACCGCGTACAACCCGTCATACCTGCTGTCCATGCTGACGCTGCTGTATGTGATGCCCTCCAAGGAGTGGAACATCGCTCGCTCCGGAGGGCCGCACCTGGACTACACGCAGCCGAAGCACGCGAAGGCGATCTACAAGTACCTCACGAAGGAGTCCGAGTCCCAGGTCACGTTCGCGAGCAACCCGCTCTGGCAGGTGGTCAACGGCCCGTACCGGCTCAAGAGCTTCGACTCGACGACCGGCTCGTTCTCTCTGGCCCCCAACGAGTCCTACAGCGGTCCGGGCGAGTCGCGGCTCGACCAGATCGACTTCAAGGCCTTCACCTCCGCCGCCGCGGTGCTCAACCAGTTCAAGGCCGGCAACCTGACCGTCGGCACTCTGGACTCCAGCTTCATCACCCAGATCGACGCGCTGAAGGCGAAGGGGTACAACGTCTACGGCGCGCCCGCGCCCGCCCGCTTCGACTCGCTGACCGTCAACTTCAAGAACACCGTCGACAACTTCGACAAGGTCATCGCGCAGGCGTACGTCCGGCAGGCCCTGCAGCGCCTGATCGACCAGCAGGGGTACATCGCCGGCAGGGGCATCTACAACGGCGCCGGTTCCCCGAACTACAGCACCGCGGGCAACGGCTCTCCCTACCCCCCCGAGTTCGGCGACAAGGCTCCCTATCCGTACGATCCCGCCGCCGCCGGGAAGCTGCTCACGGACAACGGCTGGAAGGTGGTGCCGAACGGCTCCACCACCTGCGAGCGCCCCGGCACCGGGCCGGGCGAGTGCGGCGCCGGCATCCCGCGGGGGCAGGCGATCAGCTTCACCCTGGCCTCCGCCAACACCCCTGCCTACGTCGGCGCCCGCGACGTCGCGTTCGCGTCGGCGGCCAAGAAGCTCGGCATCGAAGTCAAGATCGTGACCAAGGCGCTCAACTACATGTACGCCAATTACGGCAACACCTTCGCCCCCGCCACCAAGAACGAGTGGGCGATGCAGGACTTCGGGCCGCTGTATCTCGCGGCCGGGTATCCCAGCAGCAACACGGTGTTCAACACCGAGGGCAGCTTCAACCTGGGCAGCTACCAGAACGCCGAGGTGGACAAGTCGATCAACGCCTCGACGTTCGGAGCGGACGCGAAGGCCCTCTCGACCGAGGTGACCCGCCTCGCCGAGGACCTGCCCGTGCTCTTCTTCCCGACCCCTCACACCCTGGTGGTGTGGAAGGACACCTTGTCCGGTCCGCAGTCGTCGTTCAACGCCCTGCTCAGCTTCCTGTACACCCCGGAACTATGGTATTTCCACGACTAGTGCGCGACCTGGTCGGCGATGCGCGAGTGGTGGCCATCGGCGAGGGCGCGCACAACATCACCGAGTTCTACGAGCTCAGGGACCAGCTGTTCCGCATCCTCGTCCAGGAGCTCGGGTTCTCGGCCTTCGTGATGGAGTCCGGTTTCGCCGAGGGGCTGGCCGTCGACGCGTGGATCCATGGCGGGCCGGGGCAGGTCGAGAAGGTCGCCCGCGACGGCATCACCTACCGGTTCGGCGAGTGCGAGCCGATGCGGCGGCAGCTGCGCTGGATGCGCCGCCAGAAGGTCGGCTTCTACGGGATGGACCTTCCCGGCTCCTCCACCTCGCCCGGGCCCGCCGTACGGGCCATTCTCGACCGGATCCCGGGCGACGAGGAACTCCTGCGCCTGAGCGACCTGGGGGGCCGGACGGAGGCGGCAGTCCGCTATGCGGCCATGCCCGTCGCCGAACGCACCCGGCTGCTCGACGGTCTCCGCGCGCTGGTGGAGCGCGCGTCCCTGGCCGACGACGAGACCGTACGGCGGTGCGCGGCCTCGCTCCAGGCCTTCGTCGAGGAACTGGATCCGCCTTCGGCCGGGCCGTACCCGAGAGAGGTGTTCATGGCGGACACCGTGAAGTGGGTCCTGGAGCGAGAAGAGCGCATCGTCGTGAGCGCCCACAACGCGCACGTCCGGCGCACGCCGTTCCTGGACCGGCCGACGATGGGCGGCCTGCTCGCCTCCTCGCTGGGGGCCGGCCTCGTCGTCATCGGGATGACGTACGGCTCCGGTCCGGAGGTCCGGTTCACCCAGCGCTCCCCGCGCCCGTTCGACTGCGACGTCTCCCTGGAAGAGCGGAGCCTGCCGCCGAACTGCATCGAGTCGCGGCTGGACCGCATCGGCCGGCCCGTGGCCGTCGTGGACCTCCGCCGTGTGCCGGGCGACTTCTTCGACGGCATCGACGGCACGCTGGCCGGCGGCGGGATCGACCCCGTCGACGACTTCCCGGCGGCCTACGACGCGCTCATCCACATCCGCCACGTCACCCGCATCCCCGGCGCGTTCGAGCGCCTCCGCGCGGAGTTCGAGGAGTCACCATGACCTACCCGCCCACCCGGACCGTCGAGGCCTTCGAGGACGTCGCGGGCGTCCGCGTGCCGGATCCGTATCGGTGGCTGGAGGAGGAGACCCCCGAGGTACGGCGATGGCAGCGGCGGCAAGCCGATCTCGCCACCTCCGTCGTCTACGACGGGCAGGACCCGGAAGCCGTCCGAGACCTGATCCAGGCGTATGACAGCGGGTCCCGCCCGGCCCTGCCGAAATACGCGGCCGGCCGCTGGTTCCGCGCCGTCGGGTCCCTGATCGTCGTCGCCGACCAGCCGTACGGCCCCGGACGACCGGTGATCGACCTGGCCGGGTTCGGCAGCGAGCAGAACCCGGCGTTCCTGTCCTGGCTGGCGCCCGCGCCGGACGGCCGCGTCCTGGCCCTGGGCATCTGCACCGACGGCAGCGAGCACAACGCCATCCGGCTCATCGAGGTGGCCTCGGGGCGGGTGCTCGACGGCGCGCCCGAGCAGGTCCTGCACAGCGCGTGGGCCGGCGGTGTCTCGTGGCTGCCCGACAGCAGCGGCTTCTATTTCTTCGCCCTCACCGGCTCACCGCAGGAGTTCCGGCAAGCGGTGTTCCTCCACCGGCACGGCGACACCACCGTGGAACCCGTCCCGGTCGGCGAGGGTTCCCGGGAGTACACGCTCGTGCAGACGTCGCCGGGCAGCCGATGGGCCGTCGCCAGCCATCGGGTGGGCAGTCCGATCCCGGTCGCGGTCCGCGACCTGTCCGAGTCCGGTACGGCGTGGCGACCTTTCGTCACCGCATGCCCCGGAACGATCGCAGGCCACGTCGTCGGTGACCACTACATCGCCGTGACCGACGTCGGGGCTCCTCGCGGGCGAGTGGTCGCCATCCCGCTCGACGCGGCCGATCCCAACGACCCGGCGGGGTGGACCGAGCTCGTCCCCGAAGGCGACACGGTGCTGCGGTCCCTCACTCCGGTCGGTGAGCACCTGTATCTCAGCGAGTTCGACCAGACGTTCGCCAGGGTCCGGATCATCGACCGCTCGGGCGCCACCACCGGCGAGGTCCCCCTCCCCGGCCGCGGCGCGCTCGCCGCTCCCTTCTTCGCGCTGACCGCCCTGGCCGTCGGGACTCCCGCGGACGACTTCGTCTTCGCCTTCTCCACACTGACCAGCTCCTGGGGCGTCTACCGGCACCGCCCCGGCGACACGGAGATCGAGACGCTGTCGGCCCCGACGGTCACGCTCGACGCCGAGCTGGAAGCGGGGTGGGCCATCGCGTCTGACGGCGTCGCGGTGCCATACCACGTGGTGCGCCCGTCCGGGAGCGACCCGACGCGGGCGGCGCCGACACTGATCTCCGCGTACGGCGCGGCGAACGTGCCCCTCCTGCCCCAGTACCAGCCCGACCTGGCCGCCTTCGTCGCCGCCGGCGGCGTCCTCGTCCAGGCCTACCTGCGCGGGGGCGGTGAGTTCGGCCGGGACTGGTACTTGGCCGCGCACCGGGACAAGCGACACGTTCGTGACGCCGACCTCGTCGCGGTCGCCGAGCACCTCATCGCCAAGGGCCTCACGACCGCCGACCGGCTCGCGTTGACCGGCGGGTCCGACGGCGGCCTCATGTGCGGAGTCGCCGTCACCACACGGCCCGACCTGTGGCGTGCCGTACTCCCGCGAGAGCCTCTGCTGGATCTCATCGGCGGCACCCGCGACCCCTACCTCGACTTCGTCATCCGCAAGGCCTGGGCAGACCCGGACGATCCGGCGGAGGTCCGCCGGCTCCTCCGGCTGTCGCCGTACCAGCTGGTCAGCCCCGGCGTCTTCCCGGCGGTCTACATCCAGGCCGGGGCGGCCGACCCCCGGTGCCGTCCCTGGCACGCACGCAAGTTCGCCGCACGGATGCAGGCCGCCCAGAAGGGAGAGGCGCCGATCCTGCTGCACGTCTTCGACAACGCCGGCCACGGCGCGGCGACCACCCATGACATCGCGGTCACGCAGGACACCGAATGGTTGGCGTTCCTGGTCAGGACCCTCGGCCTGCGGGGCCGTCTCAACCGTCCGAGAACGACCTGATCGACATCAGGCGCAGTTGCAGCATGGCCGACAGGCGCGCGTCCGGGTCTTTGAGATCGATGCGGCCGACCTCGGCCGCGCGACGCAGCCGGTAGCGGAACGTGTTGGGGTGCACGTACATCGCGGCGGAAGCCACCACCACGTCGCCGAAAGCGTCGAGCCAGGCGCGCAGCGTCTCGACCAGACTGCTCTGCTGCTCCTTGTCATAGGCGGCGATGCGCGCGACGGAGCCGCTGGGGATGTCTCCGCGCGGCACGAGATCGGCGAGCTCGAGCAACAGCGCCTCGATGTGGACGTCGTCCAGGAGGGCCACCTGCTGCCCGCCGGCTCCGGACCGCAGGACGCGCAATGCCCGTTCGGCCCCCGAGCGCGATCGAGCGAGCGTCGAACTGTCCGTGGCGAGCTGCCCCACCCCGACCAGCGGGCGCAGACGGGACCCGACCCGGGCCAGGAACTCGGTGGCGATCCAGGCCGCACGTTCCTCGCCGTCCTGCCGGCTCTGCGGAAGCGGGAGGATGCCGTAGGCGACATCGCCGATCAGCGCCGCGGCGGCGCGCGGGTGCACGGCCGACAGGTGCATGGCGAACGCGTCGGCGAGCCGCTTGCGTTCGGTGGCGAGCTGCGCGGGGAGGGGATGCTCGGTCGGCGAGCCGACGACGGTGAGCGCGAGGACGACCGCGGGCTCGTCCTTCAGGCCGAGGCGGCGGACCGCCTCAAGCGACCCCGGTCCGCTCTCGAGGGCGGTGCTCAGCAGCTCCGCGCGCAGCCGTCGCTCCCTGTCCGAATCGGCACGCTGCCACACCATGTGCATCGCGACGAGCTTGGACGCCTCGTAGAGCGCTTCGCCGCGTTCCTCGCTCAGGGGCTCGGGAACGACCACCCAGATCGTGCCGAGGATCTCGTCCCCGGCGCGCACCGCGATCGCCGCGCGGGGCAGCTCGCCCGTCTCGGGCAGCGGCGCCACGAAAACGGGCCTGTCGCTGCGGTAGATCGCCTGGAACACCCCGCGCTCCTCCAGGATGCGGGTGTAGTGCTCCGGAACCTGCCGACCCAGGATCGTCTGGACCCGCGACGGGTCCGCCTCCTCCTGCCGGCTGGAGAAGGCCAGCAGCCGCGAGTTGCGGTCCTCGATGGTGACCGGCGCGTCGAGCAGCGCGGCGATGGCGTTGGCGACCGCGAAGAGATCACCGGACCGGATCCGGCCGAGCGTGTGGGCCTCGGCCTCGTCCAGGCCGCTCTCGGCCGTCAACGCCCGGAGCATCCCCGCCAGGTGCGTCCACGACGCACCGCGGGCGAACGCGAGGACCGCCACCCCCGATTCGCGTGCCGCCGTGACGAGCCGCTCATCGGGGACGACGGGCGCGCGGACCACCAGCCCGGCGGCATCGCGCTGCCCGAGCCGCTTCACGACCCGCGCGATGTCGGCAGGGTCGTGCAGGCCGACACCCATCACCAGCGCGTTGCTCGGCAGCTCCGGCTCGTCGAGCGGGTCGTAGATGACGACGCCGCCGATGTCGCCGGCCAGCTCGATGTCGCCGCAGACCACGTCGAGCAGCGTGGCGCCGAGTTCCTCCAGGACGCGTGCGAGGCTGGCTCGCGGGAGGCTGGTCACGGGGACAGACACGCGCCCGAAGCCAGCGCAGCGCGGGTGGGTCGTCGTTCGTTCCGCATGACGAAATGATGCCACTCCCGTCCGTCGAACGGGACAGCCTTATTGGGGTTTAATGGGCAACCATTTCGTCATGACCGTGACGGCGTCCAGAACCTCCGGGATCGGGGCGACGCCGAGCCCCGGTCCGGTCGGCACGGCAAGGTGCCCGTCCTCCAGGCGGAACGGCGGCGTGATGTCGGTTCGGTAGTAGCGGTTGGACGCCGACGTGTCGCCGGGCAAGGTGAACCCGGGCAGCGCGGCGAGCGCGACGTTGGCGGCACGCCCCAATCCCGTCTCGAGCATGCCGCCGCACCAGACCGGGACGTCGTGCGCCGCGCAGACGTCGTGGATCCGCCTGGCTTCGAGGTAGCCGCCCACGCGACCCGGCTTGATGTTGACGACCCGGCAGGCTCCGAGCGCGATCGCGTCGGCCGCAGCGCGAGCGGAGACGATCGATTCGTCGAGACAGATCGGTGTGGCGATCTGCGCAGCGAGCTCCGCGTGCCCGATGAGGTCATCCTCCGCCAGCGGCTGCTCCATCAGGAGGAGGTCGAACGGGTCGAGCCGGGCCAGGTGCCGGGCGTCGCCACGCCGGTAGGCGGTGTTGGCGTCGACCTGCAGCAGGATGTCGCCGAACCGTTCGCGCACGGCGCGGACCGGCTCGACGTCCCAGCCAGGCTCGATCTTCAGCTTGATCCGCCGGTAGCCCGCGTCCAGGTACCCGGCAACCGTGTCGAGCAGCGCGGGGATCGACTCCGCGATCCCCACGGACACCCCGCACGGCACCGTGTCGCGGACAGCGCCGAGGGCGTAGCCGAGAGAAACGCCGCGCGCGCGGAGATCCGCGTCCAGAACCGCCATCTCCAGCGCGGCTCTGGCCGTACGGTGGCCCTTGAACCGGGCCAGCGCGGGGGCGACCTTGTGCGCGTCCAGATCCTGGACCTCGGCCAACGCCGGGACCAGGAAGCGGCTCAGCACGTCGGCGGCGGCGTGCGTGTACTCCGAGGAATACAGCGGCGCTGTCCCCGCTCCGCATTCGCCCCACCCCTCGGCCTCGTCGGTGACGACGCGCAGCACCAGTGCCTCTCGCACGGTCTCCGTGCCGAACGACGTCCGGAAGGGCGCCACGAGCGGCACCCGGACGGTGCGGATCTCGACCCCGGTGAGCTTCACTCTGCCTCCTGCCTGTCCACGATGTACCAGCCTGTACGGTCGAAGCCGCGCACCCGCGCGCCCTCCGCGAGCAGCTCGCCGAGAACGTCCCGTACCGCCTTCCGCCACTCCGCGGCACAGGCCGGGTCGCTCTCCCGCAGGGCCTCGATGTCGTCGGGGACGCCGATGAGCACGGTGCGCGCGTCAGCACGGCCGGCGACCGGCCCTCCCCCGGCGGAGACGCTCAACGCCATGGCCGCACCCGCTCCCGCTTCTGTCACCCTGGGCCGGCCTGCGCAGGCCGCCTCGGCATCGGGCGATTCCAGCCGCCACCGGACCAGGACCCGGTCGGTGTCATCGCTGCGGTTGATGTCGTCGTCCATCGGACCGTAGAAGTTCGGCAGGTACTCGGCCGGATCGGCGGCCAGCTTGGCGATGTTGAAGTACGCGTTGCGCCGTATCAAAGGGTCGTACGTCCAGCAGATCTCGCTGACGCCGCGCAGCATCGCCCAGGCACGTTGGTGCAGCTTCAGTGCGAAACCGACATTGCGTCCCTGCATGCGCGCCAGCACCCCGGCGATGTGACTGTAAAGGGCCCCCCGCGCCGGCGGGGAGAAGAAGCCGAAGCAGGCGCCCACCAGTTCGCCCTCGTCGAAGGCGCCGCTCACGTAGCTGCCCGCCTTCGTCATCGCGCGCAGCAGGTCGGCGGTCACCGGAGGGCTGTTCTCGCCCGTGCACCAGATGCGCTCGTACAGGCGACGGACGGCCTCGAGCTCGCTGACGCTGTCCAGGAGGCGGATGTCGACGCCTGCGGTACGCGCGACCGCCTCGGCGGCGGCGCACGCCGCGTCGACGGGCCGGGACTCACGACGGTCGCGGATGAGATCAGTCACGCCGGTCATGGTTTCAGCCGGATCCGCTCCGCAGCTGGTCCGACAGCACGGGACGACGGGGCCCGATTCGTTCGGACGGACAACCCGCCGCCAGCAGCTCGGCGACCAGCGCGGTGAGCAGCCGCGTCCGCTCCGTCAGCTCCGCCACGAGCACGTGCTCGTCATCGGCGTGCGCGCCGCCGCCCACCGCCCCCAGCCCGTCGAGGGTGGGCGTGCCGACGCCCGCGGTGAAGTTCCCGTCGGAGGCGCCGCCGACGGCGACCGAGGTGAGCGGGCCGACCCCGAGGTCGTCTGCCAGCCGGCGTGCCCGCTCGAACAGATCCTTCGACGCCGTGGCCGGGAGCGGCGGCCGATTCGGGCCACCCCTGACCTCCACACCGGCGCCGGGCAGCTCCGGCCGCAGGCCCCGCATCGCCGTATGAACGCGGTGCTGTTCGGCGGCTGCCCATACCCGGACGTCGACGTCGAAGCGCGCCGACCCGGGAACGGTGTTCGCCACGGTGCCCGCCTCCAGCCGGGTCGGCGTGACAGTCGTGCCCAGCGCGGGATCGCCCAGCCCCGCCACGGCCATGATCTGGCGGGCCAGCTCGACCGACGCGTTCACGCCGCGCTCCGGCTCCAGGCCGGCGTGCGCGGCCCGTCCCCGCACCAGCACCTCGTAGCGCGACACGCCCTTGCGTTCGGTCTTCAAGGCCCCGCCGGGCCCGGCGGCCTCCAGCACCAGCGCGGCCGCACACTGGCGGGCCTCGTTCTCGATGAGCTCCCGCGACGAGGGCGAGCCCGGCTCCTCGTCACCGGTGACCAGCAGAGTCACGCCGTCCAGGTCGTCCAGTGCCGCCAATGCGTGGAATGCCATCACCAGGCCCGCCTTCATGTCGAAGCATCCCGGTCCGCGCAGCACTCCGTCGCGGACCTCGAACGGGTGCCGCTCCAGAGAGCCGATCGGCCAGACCGTGTCGTGGTGACCGATCAGCAGCACTCGCGGGTCGCGGCCGAAACGCCAACGGACATGGGTGCGGCCGTCGATGACGATGCGTTCCGCCTCGGCTCCCAGACGCCCCGCGCCGACCTCGGCGACCGTCTCGGCGCTACGGGCGACCGCGGCCAGGTCGTCAGAGGGGGACTCGCAGGACACGAGGCGTTCTATATCGGCGATCATCGCGGCTTCGGCGCGGGGTTCTGTCACGGTGGATACCTCCCGATGCATCGCTCAAGCATCGTGGGTCGCACCGCGAGCGGACCTGTCCTGTCCGACAACATTGACGCGTGAAGTTGGGATGCGGCGATGAGGTCGAGCCTCGGTGGCTGAGCCGGCGAGCTTACGGCGTGTCCTACATGGTGGGTGGGTCGTCGGACGTGTCAGGGGAAGCCCGCGATGGGGTCAGCAGACGGGCGGGGCGGTCAGCGCCGGGCGGGGCGGTTCACGACGTGGCGCCGTCGTGGGCGACGGTGACGACGATCTTGCCGACCTGGCCGTTGGCCTCCATGTAGCGGCGGGCCTCGGCGATGTCCGCGAGATCGAAGGTGCGGTCGACGACCGGGGCGAAGGATCCCGAGGCGAGGCCGGCGTTGACGAACGCGACCGCGCGGCGCAGACGCTCGGGGTCCGAGGTGATCTCGAAGAGCGTGTAGGTGCTGCTGGTCAGCGCGGGGAAGGACCGCGCGTTGGGCAGCGGGGTGGTGCGCGGGTCGAGAGCTCCGTAGACGACCAGGCTGCCACCGGGGGCGATGCCCTGGGCGAGGGTCTCGACGCCGGGGCCGGCGACCGGGTCGAAGGCCGGTATGCACCCGGTGCGGTGCCGTCCGCCGACCTCAGGCCGCACCCGCCCCCGCGACGGAGGCGGGTATCACGGCCGACAGCAGGCCGGGAAACCGCTCCTCCGTCTCGTCCGTGCGCAGCGTGTTCATCTTCGTTGTCCCTACGTAATACTGGCGGATCACGCCTGCCCCGCGCAGCATGTTGACGTGGTACGTCAGCCTCGACGAGGTTGGCCTGCGGCAGCGGGGAAGAGGCCGGTGGCGTGCTCGTCCAGGAGGTCGCGCTCCCGCTGCACCGGCTCACCGGCCGCCGGCGTCGCCCCGCGCCGGGTGATGCCGCCGGTGCGGGGCGATGCCGTGATCTCAGATCGCCGCCAGGGCGCCGGGGACGGCCCGTACGCCGGTCACCACGCCGGCCCGCAGCTCCAGCCGGGTGCCGGTGAACGCGGCCCGCATGCGCCGGTCGTGCGTGACGACGACCAGCGCACCCTCGTAGTGGGCCAGGGCCTGCTCCAGATCCTCCACCAGCGCCGGTGACAGGTGGTTGGTCGGTTCGTCCAGCAGCAGCAGGTCGGTCCGGTCGCACACCAGCCGGGCCAGCTCGATCCTGCGCCGCTGGCCGACGGAGAGCGTCGCGACCGGCCTGCCGAGGTCGGCCGGTCCGAAGAGCCCCAGCTCCAGCAGCTCCTCGGCGTGCTCCTGCGGGCTCCCCGGGCGCCCGGCCGCGAAGGCCGCCAGCACCGTGCGCCCGCCGTACCCCACGCCGTCCTCCTGACGCAGGTGACCGACGCGGGCCGGCAGGCGGACCGAGCCGGCGCTCGGGGTGGTCTCCCCGGCCAGGACCCGCATGAGCGTGCTCTTACCCGCCCCGTTGGGCCCGGTGACGAGCAGCCGCTCGCCCGGCTGGATGCGCAGCGACTCCACGTGCAGGCGGCCGTCCACGCGTACGCCGGACAGCTCCGCGAGCGGCCCGCCGGGGGCGGCCTCCCCCGCGGCGATGCGGGCGGTGAAGCGCAACGGGACCGGCGGCGGCGGGACCGGGTCACCGGTGAGCTTCTGCAGCCGCTCGCGGGCGTTGCGGATCCTGCTCATCGCCCCGTGCGCCCGCGACCTCGCGCGGAAGGCGCCGGCACCGCTGAAGGCCGAGGGGGCCTTCCGCGGGATGGCGGCCAGCCGCCTGGTGTTGGAGGCGGCCAGCGCCGCGTGCCGGTCCACATCGGCGCGCCAGGCCTCGTGCTCGCGCGCCCAGCGTGCCCGGGCGGCCGCCTTGGCCGCCAGGAAGCCGGCGTAGCCGTTCCCGTAGCGGTGGACGGCGCGCCGGTCGTGATCGACCTCCAGGATGGCCGAGGTGACCCGGTCGAGGAAGACACGGTCGTGGGTGATCGCGACCACGGTGCCCCGGTAGCCGCGCAGGTGCTCCTCCAGCCAGGCCACGGCCTCGTCGTCGAGGTCGTTGGTGGGTTCGTCCAGCAGCAGCAGCTCGGGCGCCCCGGCCAGGGTCGCGGCGAGCGCGAGCCGTGACCGCTGGCCGCCCGACAGCGTGCCGAGCGGGCGGTCCCGGTCCAGGCCGGGCTGGCCGAGCCCGTGCAGCGCGATCTCGACCCGGGTGTCGGCCTGGTAGCCGCCACGCGCCTCGAAGCGCGCCACCAGCCCGGCGTAGGCGTCCAGCTCGGCCGGTGTGGCTGCGCCCAGCCCGCTCTCGGCCCGGTGGATCCGGGCCTCCAGGTCGCGCAGGTCGGCCAGCGCCAGATCGACGGCGTCGCCCACGGTGGCGTCCCCGGGCAGGCCGAGGGTCTGGGCGAGGTAGCCGACGCCGCCGGGCGCGGTGACGGTGACGGCTCCGTTGTCGGGGCGCTCGCGTCCGGCGATGAGCCGGAGCAGCGTGGACTTGCCCGAACCGTTGTCGCCGATCACGCCGACCCGCTCACCGGGTTTGACGGTGAAGGAGACCCGGTCCAGGACGATGTGGTCGTCGTACCGTTTGGTCACCTCGGACAGGACGAGCTGGGTGTCGGGTGATGGATGGGCGGTGTGCATGGGCGTCCTCCTGACTGCCGGCATGGCCGTTCGACGTGGGCGGGCTGGGACGAGGGGTCCGGGACGGGCGGGACCGGCCTCGTGCGGCTGGGCAGTCGGTGTCAGGGCGACCTCTTCTCTCCAGGCTCCGGCGAGACGATCCGTCTCGCTCCGGATGACAACTATGCACCGCCGCCACCAACCTGTCAAGACGGACCGTCTCGTCTCATCAAAATGCGAGCTCCCCTCCTCGCAGGGACGCGGGGACGTGGGGTAAACCCGCTGGCCCCGGCCTCCACGATTGGGCGATCATGGGCGCATGTCGCCCAGCGCCCTGGACCGTGCGTGTGAGATGTGGGCGGGCCTGGCCCGCGTGCCCGTCACCTTTCCCCCGCGAGGGGGCGTGAGCGTGGTCACCTCCGCGGAATCATGGCTGTGCCCGCCGCAGTGGGCGGGCATCGTCGCGCTGCGGGGCGCCGCGATCGCCACGGTGCCCGACACCCGGCTGGCCGCCCCCCTGCGGGCAGCGCTGCTCGATCAGGCGGGACAGGCCGGAGAGGTGACGGTCGACCTCGACCGGCTCCGGGCGGCACTGGCCGTCGCCGACGTCCTGGGCCCGGCGACGCTGGCCTATCTCGACGCCGGGGACTTCACGCCGGCGCACGAGGGCACCTCCGTCGAGAGGCTGCCGGCGGGGCATCCCGGCGTCCGCGCCCTGCTGGCCGGGGTGGACGGCGCGGACGCCGACGAGAGCGGGATGGAGGAGATCTCCTCGGCGGCCTTCGCCGTCCGCGACGGCCAGGACGTGGTCGCCGCCGCCGGGTACCGGTCCTGGCCGGGCGCGGTGGCGCAGCTGTCCGTCCTGACCGCCGGCCGCCACCGGAGCCGTGGCCTCGCCCGGGCCGTCGCCTCGGCGGCGGTCGCGGACGCGCTGGACAACCGGATGGTGCCGCAGTGGAGAGCGCGTCCCGAACCGTCCCGGCGCGTCGCCCGGGCACTCGGCTTCCGGGAGCTGGGGTCGCAGGTCAGCGTCCGGATCAACCTCTGAAGCCCGGCACGTACGGCGGCGCGCGCCGGCCACCGGCGGCGGGTCCGAGGCCGGCGGTCACGCTCAGGTCCCCCAGGCCGCCGGCCTCGACCGGGTGGTCGGCGGGGACGGCGACCTGGAGCCTGTTGCGCACGGACGTGGTGGGGGCTGCGGCCGGGCTCAGCAGTCGCAGCTGCACTCGCAGCAGTCACAACAGCCCGAACAGCCCTCGCAGCACGAGCCGCAGGCGTCGCAGCCGCTGCAATCGCACCGCTCGCCACAGGACTTGTAACGGTCCTCGTCCCAGGGCGGCCGGTACAGGCCGCAGGTGCAGCAGGCCCCCGCGAGGCACATCAGCGACAGCAGGCCACCCGGGTCCGGCTTGAGCCGGGGGTCACGCGGCGGCGCCTGCGGGCTCTCCTTCTCGGCCTCGGCGAAGACGCGGGTGACCGAGCGCCCGACCTCCTCGACCAGCAACGTCTTGACCAGCCTCCGCCGTTCCAGGTCGAGCTCGGCCACCGCCAGCTCCAGGCCGAGCAGCGCGTCCTCGCAGTGCCGCCGGGCGGTTTCCAGGTCGGTGTCGGAGGCGGTCAGCGGGTTGTAGGCGCCGCCGGCGCGATCCCGCGCCAGGTCCTCCACCGCGTCGAGCAGGTGGGCCAGGCGGCCGAAGTAACGTCCCGCCTCCTCCAGCGACTCGCGGTTGTGCGGCTTGCCGGTGAGCAGGGCCGTGTGGCCGAAAGCGGCGGCGACCGCGGCCTCGGTGGGGCCGGTGAGCTCCAGCAGGCTCAGGCCCGGAGTGCTCTCCAGCCGGGACTGCTCCTCCACCGCCCGGGTCAGGGGCTCCGGGGCGAACCCGAGGGCCGCGGCCGTGCGCAGTCCCGCGGCCGACCAGCGGGTGGCGACCCGCTCGGCGGCGGAGGCCACCAGCTTGCGCGCGTAGACGCCGTCCCCGTCCGCGACGTGGTCCCTGACCTTGCCCGCGGCCAGGATCAGCGAGACCGACGCCGCCAGCCGCACTCCCTCGGCCTCCACGACGTCGGCGCCCTTGAACCCGCGCAGCGCGCAGGCCGCGGCCCGGCGCCGCGGCGAGGAGGCGGCCGTCTGCGCCTCGGTGAGCACCGAGACGAGCAGGCCGTCATAGTTGGTCACCAGCCGGGAGCTGTGACCGTGTTCGTCACGGAGCGCCAGGCAGAGCCCGCACAGGTGCGCCATCCACTCCTTGAAAAGCCCGCTGCACATCCCATGGCGACACGGACGGACAATCCCAAACATATAACCCCTCTGTTACGGATGGGGTATAGCGTGCCAGGCGCCGCTTGTACTCCGCTTGTAAGTGGGCAACCGTACGGGACGCCGGCACGGTGGGGTCCGCCCCGGGGCTCGGCCGGCATCAGGCGCCGGGCGGCCCGCGCCGGGATCTCAGACCCGGCTGAGGATCACCACGGGGATGTCCCGGCTGGTCTTTCGCTGGTAGTCGGCGTATTCGCCGTGGATCCCGACCATCTGCTCCCACAGCGCGGGCTTCTCCTCGGCGGTCGCGGTCCGCGCGACCGCCGTGAACGTCTCGGCGCCGACCTGCACCCCCACCTGCGGCTCCGCCTCCAGATTGGCGTACCACAGCGGGTGGTCGGCGGCTCCGCCGTTGGAGGCGACGACCACGTAGGCATCGCCGTCCCGGCCGTAGATGAGCGGGGTGCGCCGCCGCAGCCCGGACTTGCGGCCCACGGTGGTCAGCAGCAGCGCCGGCCTGCCGTAGTAGACGTGTCCCTTCGCGCCGTCCGACTCGACGTACTGCCGGATGTGCTTGGCGACCCAACCGGTCGGGGAATCGTGAACCTTGTCGTCCATGTCCCGCACGCTATCGGCCGTCCGCGACATTCCGCCACGTCCCCGGCGGGCGGGAAAACCGCTTCCACCGCCCCTCGTCGTACGGATAGTTTCGGCTGTCTCCTCCCCCGGCGACCACTGGAGCTCCCATGATCGTTATCTCCGCCGCATCCGGAATGCTCGGCCGCCTGGTCATCGGCCGGCTGCTCACCCAGGTCCCCGCCGGTGAGGTCGTGGCCGTGGTGCGGACCCCCGCAGCCGCCGCCGACCTCGCGGCCCGCGGGGTCCAGGTGCGGCACGGCGACTACGACGACCCGGCGGGCCTGCGCGAGGCGTTCGACGGAGCCGGGCGGCTGCTGCTGATCTCCTCCCCCGAGCTGGACCCCGCCCGCCGCCTCTCCCAGCACCTGGCCGCGGTGGACGCGGCCCGGGCCGCCGGCGTCGGCGCCCTGGCCTACACCAGTTTCCTGGGCGCCGGCACCGACGCTACGGGGGTCACCGAGGCCCACCACGCCACCGAGCGGGCCATCATCGACAGCGGCCTGCCGTACACGATGCTGCGCCATCCCTACTACAGCGAGGCGTTCCTCAACTCCGGCCTGCGGGCCGCCGTCGCCTCCGGCGAGCTGACCGACAGCACCGGTGGGCGCGCTCTCAACACCGCGTCACGGGCCGACCTCGCCGAGGCCGCCGCCAACGTGCTGACCGGCGAAGGGCATCTGGGCCGCGGCTACGACTTCACCGGCCCGCTGTGGACCTACCCACAGCTCGCCCAGGTCCTCGGCCAGGTTTCGGGCGTCCCGGTCGCCCACCGCGAGGTCCCCGACGGCGCGAGCGGCGCGCTGCGCTGGCTGAACGGTCAGGTGCGCGCCGGTGCGCTGGAGACCCAGACCGAAGATCTCCAGCGGGTGCTCGGTCACCCCGCCACGTCCCTGCGCCAGGCGGTCACCGCGGTGCTCGCCCCGTCCCGCTCCGGCACGGCCCCGGCCACTCCCGCGGGCTGATACCGCGGCGCTCGTCTGCCGGCACGGCCACGGCCGCCGGCGGGTCTCCCGGCCGCAGGAATCGCCGGGCGCCGCGCAGGACGGTCCGGAGCCGTCGCCGGGTGGCCGCGCCGTCCAGGCGTACGTCCAGCGGGCCGGGGATGCCGGTG
>NZ_JBVJHH010000040.1:0-94613 GCF_055586905.1 Streptosporangium sp. NPDC048886 | reverse complement strand
TCCGGGGACCAACGGCCGGCCACCGCGCCATGGAGGCGAGTTCATCTTCGGTGACCGGGGCAGTTGGGGCGAGCCGGATGTGACCACCGAGACCGACACCCGCCTGTATGGGCAGGCCACTGCCTGGGCTTGGGATCGGCTGCACCCGCGATTGACCCGCCGTGCGGCCTGGGTTGATGCGGACGAATTGCCGATGATCGAGGGCACCGTGATCCGCCTGGAGGTGGGCCATCTGCCCAGCGGGGCGATTGCGAAGCCGGTGTGGCTGTGGTGGTCCCAGGTGGATGCCACCGCAACCGAGGTGGACCGGATGTGGCAGGCGTTCCTGCGCCGCTTCGACATCGAGCACACCTTCCGGCTGCTCAAACAGACCCTCGGTTGGGCCTGCCCCAAGATCCGCGATCCGCAGGCGGCTGACCGTTGGACCTGGCTGATCCTGGCCGTCTACACCCAGCTCCGGCTGGCCCGGCCCCTGGCCGCCGACCTACGCCGCCGCTGGGAGGAGCCTGCATCCGCGCACCGTCTGTCGCCCGCTCGCGTTCGCCGAGGGTTTCGGCACCTGCGCGCCAAGACGCTCAGTCCCGCCCAAGCGCCGAAACCGTCCCGGCCAGGACCGGGACGGCCACCCGGCCGCCGCAACAACCAGCCCGCCCCACGCCACGACGTCTACACCACCGCCGGCCTGACCAGCGCGAAGGCCACAACGACGAAACCCAAGCCCAAGAAATCCACTAATCCGCGACCACGACGCACAGGTTAAAGATCAAGCTAGCGCCGGGTGAGGGTGACGCAGGCGACGCGGGGGCCGGCGGTGCCCGCCTCGGCCCCCTTCTTCCTGGTCCGCTGCGCGTGGATCACCAGGGAACCGGGCAGCCGGTCGGAGGCGAACGCCCAGTCCTGCTTGGCGGTGGCGGTGGCGCCGCCCTCGGCGTCGGTGGTGAAGTCGAGCCACACCTCGTTGTCGGCGCTGGCGTGGCTGTGGGCGTGCTGGTAGTGCGGGCCGGCGTCCTCGGGACTGGCGCCGCACGGGTTGACGTGCAGATGCGCGCCGTAGGTCCGGTTGGGCAGCAGGCCGCCGACCGTGAGCGTGGAGGTGGCGAGCACCGCCCCCGACTCGGACATGACCCGCGCCGAGGCGCCGGGGGGCGCCAGCTTGATGTCGTAGGCGATCGCCGAGGCCTTCGGCACCGGCACGGTGAGCGTGCCGCCCCCGGAGAGCCGGATCCCGGTGGCACTCGGCGTGTGTCCGGCCGGGTGGGGCTGGGTCACGGCCTCCTGCCCGGCACAGGCCACACTCAGCAGACCGACGGCGGCGAGAGCCATGAGGGTGCGCATCGAACATCTCCTTGACCAGGCAGGACAGGACAGGCACCCACTCTAACGAGTAATCGACTGATCACATACGGTATTCGCCACTCTCGTCCCGCGCGTCCACCCCCCTCGCCGCCGGACACGGCCCCTCCGGCCCGCCGTCCGGGCCGGCCGCCCGGCCCGTACCGCCGCGACCTGGACGGTCAACGCCCAACCGGTCCGCGCGACCGCCACCACTTCGAGACCTGGCGCAAGCCGCTCGACACCGACCGTGAGCGGTTCAAGCGCTTCTCCGCCCTCACCGGCTTCAGCGCCGCCGCCCTGGACCGCTTCGGCCACGAAGGACTGGCCCACTCCCTGGCCGACGCGTGGCCGCCGCCCGGCATCGGCCGGCCGTACCCCGATCTGTTCGAGTTGTCGCCGATTCTGCGTTTCGACAACAATCCGGCCGGCTGGGTGGGCGACCCCGTCCAGGCGACGGCCCTCGGCGGATGCACGCGCTGGACGGACGTCCTCCCCGTCCGACTGCTGTTCGGCGTCAACGATCCCGATCCGTCCGACGCCTCCGGCCAGCGGGGCTGCCGTCTCCGGACATATGGTCGCCGACAAGGCTCACGATCGTTCTCCGCGGACCGTGACCGTCAGGGCAACGACGGTCATCGCGGAGAGCAGGGCCCAGGCTGGCGCGAAGCTGCCGGTCAGGTCCTTGAGCAGGCCGAGAGCGGGCGGCGCCAGGACGACGGCGATCTGGTTGACGGCCATGACCAGGCCGAGGGCGGATCCCGTCTTGCCCGGTGGCGCCGATTCGGCCACATGGGCGACCCACGGGCCGTACCAGCCGATCCCGAAGAACCCGAGCCAGACGAACAACAGGCAGGCCACCGCAGGCGAACGCCCCACGGGAGTGATCAGCGCCAGCATCCCTACGGTCACCGCGACCATGCAGACCAGGACAGAGGCGTAGCGCCCGGACCTGCTGCGGTCGCTCCAGGCCGCCAGCCAGACGCGGCCGACAGCCCCCGCGCCCTGGGTCGCCACCAGGACGAGGGCCGCCGGACCCGCCTCGACAGCCGTCACCTCGTGGAGATACAGCACGGTCAGGACGCCTACGCCGCTGTGCACCGAGACCAGACTCATCCCGGACAAGATGATCTTCACCATGGACGGTTCACGGAGCATCCGCAGCCGGGCACCGAACCAGGACGCGAGCGAGGCATGCGGTTCCGGGTCACGAGGAGCGCTGTCCCGAGGAGGGCTTTGGGCGGGCGGCCGACGATAGAAGCACATGAAGACGACGGCTCCCAGCAGCGCGACGAGCGCGCCGGCCATGAGCGTCACCCGCCAGCCGAGAGCGGCAGCGAGGACGGGAAGCACGGCTGCGGCGAGTACGCCGCCCAGCGGCAGACCCGCCTGGCGGATCCCCATCGCCAGCCCCCGCTGGGAGGCGTCGAACCAAGACGCCACCGACTTGCTGCCGCCGGGCTGAACGGTGCTGTATCCGGCACCGACGATCAGCATGACGAGGAGCAGGGACGCGTATCCCTGCGCCACGCTTCCCACACCCAGACTCACGGCGACAACACAGGCGCCTGTCCCGACGACCCAGCGCTCGTTGTAGTGGTCCAGCAGTTCCCCGGCCACCAACAACCCGACCAAGGGGACCAGTTGGGTCGCCGAGAGCAAGAGGCCCAGCTGAGCCGTGCTCAGGCTCAGATCACGTTGCAGGTGGATGCCCATCGCCCCGATGCCCTGCACGAAGAAGCCGGAGGCGGCCTGGGTGAAGGTGGCGACGCCGAGGATGACCCACCGGTATCGCCACCCGCGGTGCGCCGACGCGCCGCCGCCCGTCCGGCTCCCCGCTCCGGGTGACGCGCCGCCGGGCCGGTCTCGGTCGACGCGGCCGATCGCCCGGTACGGCCGAGCATTCATCACCGGCGCCGGCACAGGGCGGGGTCGGGGTGGTCGAAGAAGCCGCCGCCGAGGTCCTCGAACGGCAACACCCGCAGGCGGACGAGTTCGGTGCCATCGTCTTCCGACGCCTGCCGTACATAGGTGTGTTGTGTCATGCGGATCAGACTGCTGTAATGGTCTTATGCATCTCAACCCTTACGGCGAGGATGTGGTGAACCTGGCCGCGGACCTGGCCAACCGGCGCCCGGCGACCGCCGAGGAGCTCGCGGACCACTGCCGCGCCGCCGGGCTCGTGCTGGAGAGTCCCGTCACGCCGCAGGACCTGGACCGTGTCCACGCCGTACTGGAGGAGTGGGAGAAGGTCGTCGACGCCACCGACGAGCGCGAGCGCGCCGAGCTGGTCAACCGCATGCTGGCGGAATCGGCCGCCTACCCGCGAATGACCGACCACGCAGGCAGCGGCTGGCACCTGCACTACCGCGACGACCGGCAGCCGCTCGGTTCCGTGCTGTCCGCGCTCATCTCCGTGGGCACCGCCCTGCACCTGGTGGGGCGCGGCATGCACCGGCTCCGGCGGTGCGCCGTGACCGGATGCACCACGATCTTCGCCGACACCTCCCGCACCGGGCGGCAGCGCTACTGCTCCCAGCGGTGCGCCAACCGTGACGCGGTCCGCCGGCACCGTGCGAGCCGCGCGGTCAGTTGACCCGCCGGATCAGGCGATCTCCAAGCCCGACCGGGGCATCGCGCGGGTGCCGCCGATGGCTGCCCGCGGACTTCTCCGCCGCGGGGCCGGACGGCCCCGCCTCCCGAGGGCGGCGGGGCCGTCCGGTCCCGGGGCCGCTCAGGTGTGCGCGGCGGCGATCTCGTCGATGCGGGCGGCGAGGGTGAAGTCCAGCTCGGTCAGGCCGCCGGCGTCGTGGGTGGAGAGGGCCAGGTGGAGGTTGCGCCAGCGGATGTCGATGTCGGGATGGTGGTTGAGCTTCTCGGCCTCGACGGCGATCTCGTCGACGATGCGGATCGCGGCCGGGAAGTCGGGGGCGTTGATCGTCCGGCGGATCTCGTCGCCCTCGCGCCGCCATTCGGGCACGTCGGCCAGTCTCCGGTCCACCGCGGAGTCGTCAAGCAGGTCCATCGGTCCAGGAGACCACGTCGGCGGCGAAGACGCCAAGCCGGGGCAGCCTGCTGGCCCGGCGGGCCATGGCCATGATGCCCCGGGCCATGGACGGGGCGTGGCCGCCGTGGTCGAGGACCCGCTCCAGCTCCGGCAGGAGGTCGGGCAGCCGGGTCAGGCTCCAGTCGTGCCAGGGCGACAGGCGGGTGCCGCCGCTGTCGGGATCCTCGGCGCGGTAGGCGGCCAGGATCGGGCACTCGCCGTGAACGCGGCGGAGCCATGTCTCGATGTCGGCGTTGAGGGCCGCGATCCGGGAGGGGGCGGCGTAGAGCCAGCCGTCCTCGCCGATCCGGTCGGCCTCGCCCCCGGCGGCGGGGTAGGCGCGGACCACCGCGCCGTGCAGGAACAGGCCGCTGGCCACCATGAGCTGGCGCCCTTCGCACCAGTCGACCGCTCCCCGCAGCGGGGCCGGGACGCCGCCGGCGATGGCCGCGCGCTGGGAGCTCGTGGGTTCGCGGGCGAAGCGGACGTGCACTTCGGCCCACATGTAGTAGTTGGCCTCCCCCGCCCCGAAGAACGGGAAGGGGAAGGCCGGTGGTTCCAGGTCGACCATGGAGGGGTCTCCGGGGGGTTGGGGGCGGGTTCCGACTAAGGACGACTCCCCAGTGCCCCTCCGGGATTACCGGCCGAGTGCGATTATTTGACGGCGCCGGAGGTGAGACCCGACTGGATCTGGCGCTGGAAGATGATGTAGATGATCATCACCGGGATGATGGTCATGCTCAGCGCGGCGAACAGGCCCGGCCAGTCGGCCTCGTAGCCGGCGTTGGTGGAGATGTTCGCGATGCCCTGGGTGATCAGCCACTTGTCCTCGACGTTGCCCGACAGCAGCACGATCGGCAGGAGATACTGGTTCCACTGGCCCAGGACGTTGAAGATCGTGATGCTGACCAGGCCGGGCCTGGCCATCGGCACCATGATCTGGAAGAACGTCCGGGTGTGGGAGCAGCCGTCCATCATCGCCGCCTCGGCCACCGAGGTGGGCAGCGTCTTGAAGAACGCCGACAGGAAGAAGACGGTGAACGGCAGCGAGTAGGCGGTGTAGACCAGGATCACGCCGAGGTGGGTGTCGATCAGGCCGAGGTTCTTCACCACGAAGAACAGCGGGACCAGGGCGAGGAAGACCGGGAAGGTCATGCCGGAGACGAACAGGAAGTAGATCGCCCGGTTGCCGGGGAAGGCGTAGCGCGCCAGCACGTAGGCGGCCATCGAGCCCAGCAGCATGGTCAGGGCCGTGCTGCACACCACCACGAAGACGGTGTTGATCATGTACTGGCCGATGTGGGCCTTCTCCCAAGCCCGCCCCCAGGCGTCCCAGCCGAGGGAGGCCGGCAGCGTGATGGGGTCGCCGAAGATCTCGGCGTTGGTCTTGAAGGAGGCCAGGAACGTCCACAGGATCGGGCCGATGATCAGGATCGCCCAGATCAGCAGCGCGATGTGGGACAGGGCGCCGAAAGCGCCCAGCGGGTTCTTGCGCCGCTTCGGCCTGCCGTGCATGGCGCCCGACCGGGTGGCCGGCTTGTACGCCGTTTCCGCAGCCATCAGAACTCGATCCTCTCGCGCCGGGTCACGCGCAGGGTGAGCGCCGCGAACGTGATGGTCATGAAGAACAGCGCCACGCCCATCGCCGACGCGTAGCCGAACTTGGAGAAGTTGAACGCCGTCCGCCAGATCTCCAGCGGGAGCACCGTCGTGGAGTTGTCGGGTCCGCCGCGGTCGACCGAGAGCACCTGGACCAGGGCGAAGCAGTCGAAGGCGGCGATGCCCAGGTAGACCCAGGCGACCTGCATGGTGTCCCACAGCAGCGGGAGGGTGATTTTGAAGAAGAGGGTGAAGCGGCCCGCGCCGTCCAGGGCGGCGGCCTCGAACACGTCCTTCGGGATGGAGGACATGCCCGCCGAGAACAGGACCACGTAGAAGCCGACGGCCTGCCAGACCACCACACCCATGATCGCCCACAGGGCGAGGTCCGGCTCGATGAGCCAGCCGACCGGGTCGACGCCGACCTTGCCGAGCAGGCCGTTGATCACGCCGGTCTCGTCCGGGCGGTAGATCGTCTGAAAGAGGACGCCGACGATGGCGACGGCGAGGACCTGGGGCATGAAGAAGATCACCCGATAGACCTTCGAACCCCAGATCCCGGTCATCTGACCGCCCCGCTGCCCGCCGCTCAGGTTGAGCAGGAAGGAGAAGAACAGGGCGATCACGATGGTGACCAGCGGCATGACAAGCAGAAGGAGCCCGTGGTGACGCACCGCGGCCCAGAAGACCTCGTCGTCCAGCAGCCGGGAGAAGTTCTCCAGGCCGACGAACTGAGGATTCGCCGAGATGCCCTTCCAGTTGGTCAGCGCGATGTAGAAAGCCTGGACGTACGGGCTGATCACGAAGACCACGTAGAGGATCACCGGCGCGGCGAGAAAGCCGACGATGAACGGATACCTGCCATGCCGCATCGGTGTCTACACCGTCCGGTTCTGCTTGGTGATGGAGGAGTCGGCCTTGGTCTTGTCGGCGGCCTTCTGCATCTTGTCGCAGAACTCGTCGGCGGAGATGCGGCCGAACATGAGCGCGTTGGTCTGCTTGCGCAGCTCGGTCTCGAACTCCTTGTACCAGTTCTCGAAGCTGCTGAAGGTGACGATGTTGGAGCCGGCCGCGGTCTGCGCGGCGCTGAGGCTCGCGTTGCCCGGGGTCAGGTCCAGGCCGTCGGCGGCACCGGTCACGACGGTGATGTTGCCGGACTTCTCGGTGAAGCCGCGCGCGCCCTCCTTGGAGAGCATGATGCGCAGGTACTCCAGGCCGCCCTTGGGGTTCTTGGCCTTGGCGGGGACGATGTACGCCTCGCCGGCGGCGGCGCGGATGGCCTCGAAGGGCATCTTGTCGGCCGCGGTGACGCTGGGGGTGGGCGTCAGCGCGTACTTGAACTCCTTGGGAGTCTGGCTCTTCTGCTCGTTCTCCAGCCAGGAGCCCGACGGGTAGAGGGCGATCTTGCCCTGGTTCTGCCGGGTCTGCACGTCGGTGTGGATCAGGCCCTCGAAGGACTTGTCCATGTATTTGCCGATCTCGGCCCAGGCGGCGGCGGCCTGCTTGACCGAGTCGCGCTTCCAGACGCCGTCGGCGAGGTTGTCGATGTCGATCAGGAGCTGGTTGCCCTCGATCTTGGCGGCGGAGATGAGGATCATCCAGTAGGCGTAGTAGGAGGCGTTCTTGCCCGCGTACGCGAACGGGACGATCCCGGCGGCCTTGGCCTTCTCGCAGAACGCCTTGAACTCCTCGAAGGTCTTCGGCGGGGTCCAGCCGTTCTTCTCGAACAGGGCGGAGTCGTACCAGAGGCCGTAGGCCGAGAAGACATAGTTCATGAGGTACGGCTTGCCGGCGATGAGGCCCGACTCGACGGTGCCCGGCGCGACCATGTCGCGCACCTTCTTGTCCGGGTCGTCGATGGAGGGGGCGTCCCACAGCTCGGTGAGCTCCAGCAGCTGGCCCTCCTGCTGCAGGGCGCCGTTGTCCATGAGGTCGGTGCCGGAGTTGGCGATCATGTCCGGGACGTCGCCGCCGGCGAAGCGCGGCTGCAGGGTCTGCGCGATCTGCTGGGTGGCCACGTGCTTGACCGTGGCCTTGGGGAACGCCTTCTTGTACAGCGGCTCGTGGACCTCGGTCGCGTAGCTGTCGCCGAGGCCGCCCTTGAAGATGACGACCTCGAGGGGGGCGTCGGCGGCGACGCCGAACGGGTTGGCCGCGGAGACCGCGCCCCCCGAGGACGGGGCGGCGGAGGTGGTGGCCGCGGGGGTGGAGCCGCCGCCGGTGGCGCAGGCGCTGAGGAGCCCGGCGCCGGGGCCGGCGACCAGAGCGGTCAGGCCGATCCGGCGGAGCATCTGCCGCCGGGTGATATCTCCGGGCGTACCGGCCGAGTTGGACATCGCAACCCTCCTGAGCGGGGGATCAGTTAGGAAAGTTTCCTAAACGTTTGCCCGAAGGTATGTACCTCCGAAGTCCACCGTCAAGAGGTCCCAGCCGGTCTAGACCGAGCCGTGATGTCCTCGCGACATATCCGGTAGCAATCAAACGCCAAAGGAGCCCATTCCCCTGACAGATCGGCACAGATTACCCCATATGCCCAGCGTGACCATTGACTTTGGACATGTCGGGGAGTAAAGGATCAGATCCTCCCTATGGCCACATAACGGCAACCGGTCTAGACCAGATGATGAAGGTTTGCCGCCTACTACCGCAACCCCCTACTTTTGCTGACATGTTGCTGGCGGAGCAGCGTCGTCTGCTGTGTGAATACGGCCGTAGGGCCGCCGAGACCGGACTGGTGGTCGGCACTGCCGGAAACCTGAGCGCACGCGCCGGTGATCTGATCGCGGTGACGCCCAGCGGGGTCTCCCTCGACCGGCTGGAACCGGAGGCCTGTCCGGTGATCGACGTCGAGGGACACCTGGTGGAGGGGGAGCTGCAGCCGTCCTCGGAGACGCCCATGCATCTGGCCGTCTACACGACCACCGACGCCGGGGCGATCGTGCACACCCACTCCACCTTCGGCACCGTGGTCGCCACGACCATGACCGAGCTGCCCCCGATCCACTACAACACGCTGCTGCTCGGCGGGGCCGTCAGGGTCGCCGACTACGCCACCTACGGCACCCCGGAGCTGGCGGCCAACGTCAGGGCCGCCCTCAAGGACAGGCGGGCCGCGCTGCTGGCCAACCACGGCGGGGTCACCGTCGGCGGCGACCTGCACGCGGCCTTCGAGGCGACCCGGCTGCTGGAGTGGCTCTGCGAGGTCTACGTGCGGGCCAAGGCCGTCGGGGAGCCCCGGGTGCTCACCGAGGAGCAGCTCTCCGCGGTGGTCCAGCGGGCCTTCTCCCCTCCCCGATTCCCCCGTCGCGAGGACTGACTCGATGCCCCTCCAGCTCACCGGCGCCCCCGGCGACCCGGACCTGATCCGCCTGCCCTGGGACGTCCCGCTCGAACAGTGGCCGGAGCACCACCTGGTCTCGCTGCCGCGCGGCATCTCCCGGCACGTGGTGCGCTTCGCCCGGCTCTCCGGCAAGGTCTACGCGATCAAGGAGATCAGCGAGTACTACGCCAAGCGCGAGTATCGCCTGCTGTGGGACCTCAACCGGCTGGACACGCCCTCGGTGGAGCCGGTGGCCGTGGTCACCGGGCGGACCGGCGCGGACGGTGAGCCGCTCGACTCCGCGCTGATCACCCAGCACCTGCAGTTCTCCCTGCCCTACCGGGCGGTCATGTCGGGGACGGTCCGCCCCGAAACGCTCAACCGGCTGCTCGACGCGCTGGCCGTGCTCCTGGTCCGGCTGCACCTGAGCGGTTTCTACTGGGGCGACTGCTCGCTGTCGAACGTGCTGTTCCGCCGGGACGCCGGCTCCTTCGCCGCGTATCTGGTCGACGCCGAGACCGGGGAGCTCCACCCCATGATCAGCGAGGGCCAGCGGCTGTACGACATCGACGTCGCGCACACCAACATCTTCGGCGAGATGCTCGACCTGGAGGCGGGTGGCCTGCTCCACCCCTCCATCGATCCCGAGGAGGTCGCCGACTCGGTCTGCTCGCGCTACCGCGGGCTCTGGAGCGAGCTCACCTCCGACGAGATCATCGAGGAGGTGGACTGGCACATGATCGACCAGCGGATCCGCCGGCTGAACTCGCTCGGCTTCGACGTCGCCGAGATGATGGTCCGCCGCAAGGCGGGTACGGGCCGGTTGATCGTCCGTCCCAAGGTCGTCGACGCCGGCCACCACCAGCGCAGGCTGCTCAGGCTCACCGGCCTGGACGTGGAGGAGAACCAGGCCAGGCGGCTGCTCAACGACCTCGACTCCTTCCGGGTGTCCTACGGCCTGCGCCACGAGGACGAGGCGATCGTGGCCCACCGGTGGCTGGCGGAGGTCTTCCACCCCACGGTGGAGGCCGTCCCGCAGGAACTGCGGCACAAGCTGGAGCCGGCCCAGCTCTTCCACGAGGTGCTCGACCACCGCTGGTACATGTCCGAGGCGGCCGGCAACGACGTCGGTCTCCCCGCCGCCGTGGACTCTTATGTGAAGAATGTTCTTATTTTCAAACCGGACGAGCAGGCGCTTATCACCGAGGATTGACGGAGGTTTTCTCCCTCGGGTTATAGATCCTTATACCTGGATATCAAACTCTTCATCTCCTCACCTATCAGTTCTAATCGGGGCACTTTGGGCTCCAGGTGGTATCCCTACGCTGACCGGGCGACGTCGTGTAGTCGTTGGCGAGGGAGAGCCCGTGCTCGGAATCGAAGACTGCCTGGCTGAGGTCATGGCCATCCCTGGCGCGCTGGACGCGATCCTGGTCGACCAGACCAGCGGGATGGCCGTCGCGGTCGGCGGCGGGAGCCGTCACACCGATGCGGAGAGGTCGGCCGCGGGGTTGAACGAGACCCTGCGGGCGGCCCTGGACGGGCTCGCCGCGACTTCTCCCAGCGGGACGGTCCGGATCAGCGACATGATTATAAGCACAGATAACGGACACCATTTACTGAGGCCGCTGGAAACGGTTTTCGACGGTCCTCTGGTGATTTACGTCCGGCTCGATCTGGAGCGCTCGAATCTCGCCCTGGCCCGCCACCGGCTCCAGGCGCTCGCCGGCCGCCTGATAACCACGTGACGCCGTGGCGACCGTGGAGAGCGTACTCAACGGGCTCGCGCAGGAGCGCGCCACCGGCGCGCTGCGGCTGGGCAAGGCGGGGATGTTCTACCTCACCGCCGGCCGGGTGACCTACGCCGAGAGCCCGGCGGCCCCCCGGGCGGAGGACCTGCTGACCGCCGGCCGGAGGGTCTCCGCCCACGCCGTGCGGCAGGCCAGGCAGGCCGCCACCGAGGACCTGCGGGGCGGCGAGCTGCTGGTCGCCCAGGGCGTGCTCACCCGGGGCGAGCTGGAGTTCTGCGTGCTGAGCGCGGTGCTCGACGCCGTGTACTTCCTGTTCGACGCCACCGGGCACCGGCTGAGATTCCGGCCGGGCGACCGGCACTGGCTCGGCCCCCAGTGGTATTTCGACGTGACCGGGCTGCTCCGGGAGTGCCGGCGAAGGAGGGCACAGTTGGACCAGGCATGGCCGTCCGCCGAGCTGGACTCGCTCCCGGTCGTCCCGGTGGGCCGCATCCCCGCCCAGCGGGTGGTGCTGACCTCGCTCCAGTGGGAGGTGCTGGTCGGCGCCGACTCGGCGGCGACCCCCTGCGACCTGGCGCGCAGGCTCGGCCGCCCGGCCTACTCGGTGCTGCTCGCCGTACGGCAGCTGGCCGCGGCCGGGCTGCTGCACATCCCGCAGGCCGGGTCCGCCGGACCCGCCGCGCCCGGCCCGCTGCCCCGGCGTCCGAAAGGCGGCGCGGGGCAGATCGGCGACCCCCCGGGCGCCCCGGCGGCGCCGTGCCCCCAGCCGACGGGCGTGGCGCGGCCGGCCGCGCCGCTCCCCCGGACGACGGGCGACCCCACCGACGTGAACCTGCTCATCCGGCTCAGAGACGCATTGGAGGCACTCACTTGACCCCCTCCCCGCCCCGCAGGACGGGACATCCACGCCGCAGGTGCTTGGCGAGCTTGATCCGATGCCTATAAGGCTGCGGACGCTGAAGCTGATCGGAAGGAGGACGCCCGTGGAAGCGCGTGACGAGGCGCGCCGGGAGGCGGCGCTGCTACGTGACGAGATACGCCGGGAGATGACGCTGCTGCGGGAGCGCATGACGGATGTGAACGGAAGCATCGCGTGCAGCGTGGACGGCCTGACGATAGCCAGCGACCTCGACGGCGACGTCGAGCAGATCGGCGCGCTGTCGTCGGCGATGCTGGCCCTCAGCCGCCGGATGACGGACATGGCCGGCAAGGGCGCCTTCGAGGAGACGTTGATCTCGGGCACCAACGGCTACGCGGCCTTCTACGCCGCGGGCCCGGAAATCGTCCTCACAGTTCTCGCCCGCCCGGGGACCAACCTCGGGCTGCTGCGACTGGAGGGCCGCAAGACGGCGGCGAACCTGGCCGCCATCACGTCCCGCATATCGATATCCCAGTGATCGGAGAAGACATGGGCAACATGGACATCTCTCTCAAGGAGATGATGGCGATCGACGGTGCCCTCGGCGCGGTGGTCGTGGACTACAACAGCGGCATGGCCCTCGGCGCCCTCGGCGGCTCCAAGGACCTGGACCTCCAGATCGCCGCGGCCGGCAACACCGAGGTCGTCAAGGCCAAGATGCGGACCATGGAGTCGCTGGGCCTCAAGGACGGCATCGAGGACATCCTCATCACGCTCAGCGGCCAGTACCACGTGATCCGCCCGGTCAGCGGCCGGGGCGGCAAGGGGCTCTTCCTCTATCTGGCGCTGGACCGCAGCCGGGCCAACCTGGCGCTCGCGCGGCACAGCATGCGCGGTATCGAGGAGAAGCTCGAAATCTGATCCTCCGGTACGGCTTGCGCCCCGGGAGGCGCGGGCCGTACCGGAGCTCAACGCTCGGCGGCGGAGGTGAGCTCGTCGATCGCGGCGACGAACTCGGGCCAGAGCGGGCGCGGCAGGTCGTGGCCCATGCCGGGAAAGGTGATCAGCCTGGCCCCGGGGACCGCCTCGGCCGTGGCGACCCCGCCGGGCAGCGGCACGAGCTGGTCGTCCTCGCCGTGCATCACGAGGGTGGGCACCGTGAGGTCCCTCAGCAGCGGCGCGCGGTCGCCGGAGGCGATGATCCCGGCGAGCTGCCTGGCCGTCCCCGCCGGGTCGTAGCAGCGGTCGTAGCTCAGCCCGGCCAGCCGGGCGATCCGCTCGCGGTCGAGCGGGTAGCCCGGCGAGCCGATGACCTCCCAGGTCAGCAGCGACTGCCGGATGGCCGCCTCGCGGTCGAGCGAGACCGGCGCCATGAGCGCCGCCATCGCGGCCTCGGTGGGCGGGGCGGCGTGCACGCTGGGGGTGGACATGATGGAGGTGAGGCTGCGCACCCGGCGCGGGGAGCGGATCGCCAGCGTCTGGGCGATCATGCCGCCCATCGAGGCGCCGACCACGTGGGCGGACTCCCATCCGAGCGCGTCGAGCAGCCCGGCGGCGTCGTCGGCCATGTCGCCCAGCAGGTAGGGGGGCCGCCCGTCGCCGCCGAAGGCGGGCACGGCGGCGCCGTGGAGATGGGTGGACTCCCCGGCGTCCCGGTTGTCGAAGCGGACCACGTGGTGCCCGCGGTCGGCGAGCAGTTCGCAGAGCCCCTCGTCCCAGTGGATGCGCTGGGCGCCGAGCCCCATGATCAGAAGGAGCGGGCGGTCTCCGGGCGTACCGAAGGTGTCGTAGGCGAGCTCGATGCCGTTCGCCCGGGCACGCCGGGTCACGACGCTCCCGCCGCACCGGTCACACCGGATGCCATGCTGGTCATGCCGGACAGAATGTCATTCTGTGGAAATGAGAGCAAGAGCGGACGCCCGGTGTGGGCGTCCGCTCCTGTCTTCGCGGGAGGCGAGCTTCTGCGGGGGCGAGTCTCGCGGGGGAGGCGAGCCTCGGGTTACTTGTTGACCACCTGCGGCGGGGTGGCCGGGTTGTTGTCGATCCGGCCCCAGGCGCCCTCGGAGAACGGCACGGGCCGGTTCTTCTTGCCCGGGCCGCTGCCCCACTTGGTGATGACGTAGTCGACCTTGATGTGGCCCATGCCACCGTTGCCGTCCACGCCGAGCGTGTCGGAGTTGAACGTGCCGCCGGTCAGGTCGGCGAAGGACTTGGCGTCGAGGTCGATCATGACACCGCTGCTGGAGGGCACGCCGGGGCCGCGGTCGCCGACGAAGAACTTGGCCTTCTTGCCCTTGTAGATGACGTAGCCCTCGGTCATCAGCGGCCAGCTCGGGCTGGCGATCATGCCCTTCTGCATCGGCTTGCCGCTCGCGGGCAGGCCGGTGTCCCCGGCGCGGCCGGAGGAGTCGTCCCAGAAGTAGGAGGCCTTGGTCGAGCCCTTCAGGAGGGCGACCTCGGAGCCGGAGCCGGAGCCGGGGGTGGAGGCGCCGGTGTCAGCCGCTGCGGGAAGAGCCGAGACGACGGCCGAGGAGGTCAGGACGCTCGCACCCAGGAGGGCGGCGGCCACGAAACGGTTCTTACGCATACCAAGGGAGAAACGCATGAGGAAAAAAGACTCTTTCGCGAGGGAACGGGGAGGCGCGTGCGCCGTAAAGAGGCGCAGGCGGATACGCGCTCACAGGACAGAAGAGGCGTAGCAAGCTGTGCAGGCGCTACGCGGAGCGCGGCGGGGGCCGCATTCGGACGCGGCGAGGAAGTCTTAGAGGGCCGGCACCAACGGGGTGGACGCCGGCGGCAGGAGGGCGTGGTGCCCCATGTGGTGATCTCCTCTCCATCTCGTCTACCGGGTTAGCTGACGGATTCGGGCGGTGGAGTTGCCCTACCGCCGCATGTTCGCGGCGGATTCACCCCAAGAAGTGGGTCCCCGGTTCCCGTGGCCTGACGGCCTCCGGAATTCGACGTCGGCCGGCCGCTCCTTCCATTGAAGGGCAGGTCGCCAACCGATCACGAATAGGACACTACCCCCCATTCGGGGGCAAAGCAAAACAAAACCCATGGAAACCCCAGAAGATCTACCTCAACGGCCAAGAAAAGGCCATTGGCCAAGCCTTGACCGTGCCCCCCGGGAACGCCGACCCCGTTGGAACTGTTAGGAGAGTTACTTAACGACTTATTGCTGATCATGCCGTTGAGCTGGGGAAACGCTCATTCTCCTGGCTGGGTGCGGCCCCTCGGCGGACAGGGCCGGGATCTCCCTCACTATGGCCGCGGCCGGCGTGCCGGCCCTTTGTCGACGGCGCTCATTACCTCCGCACACGCCCATGAGTCGAGGAAAACGCCTGTCAGCCGGGCCTACATCTGCTTTCCGGAAGATCCAGGAATGCCCGACTCCGCTCCGGGCAAAGCCGCGGTCATGACATCCAGCCGCCGTAGGACCGGAACGAGATCGGCACCGCCGACGCCGGCGACAGGCGGAGGACACCGGCCCCAGCCCGGTCAACGGCTCCCACACCCACCGTTCACGGGCTCCTCCCGGCCCCGGGCTCCCGGCGTCCCGGCGGATCCGGCGGGCGGCCCGGGTCCGCCGTCCGGGTGAGCACCGCCCGGGGCCCGCGGCCGCGGGCGATGCCGACAGTAGTGTGGGCCCGTGCTGATCGCCCTCGGTTGCGCGGTGCTCCTCACGGTCCTCTACACACTGGCGGTGTACGGCACGGCCGGGCCGGCGGCGATCGGAGCGGTCGCCGCCGCGCTGGCCGTCACCCTCGTGGCCGTGATACACGGCGGGAGTCTCCAGGACTCCGTCGGAGCGGGAGGGCTCACGGCGGGCGGCGCCGCGATGGCGTGGGCCATGGGGCGTTCCCACCGCCGCCGCAGGGCCGACCGTGCGGCGCTCGCCGCCTACCGGGCCGCCGCCGAGGCCGTGCCCCGGCTGGCCGCCATCACCGAACGCGACCGTCTCGCCGCCGAACTCCACGACGTGGCCGCCCACCGGCTCACCGGAATCGTGGTCGCCTCGGCCGCCGCCCTCCGTCTCGGCGACCCGGTCCGCGCCGCCGAGGCCGTCACCCATGCCGCCGACGCGGGCCGCCAGGCCGTGGCCGAACTCGACCGCCTCTGCGTCCTGGACCGCCGCGGCCACGCCCCCGCCCTCGGCGACATCGACACCCTCCTCATCGGCCGTCCCGGTGTGACCTACCACCGCGCGGTCGCCACCGCGCCGCCGGAACTCGCCGCGGTCGCCTTCCGCGTGGTCCGCGAGGCTCTGACGAACGCGATGCGCTACGCCACCGGCGCCGCCGTCCACGTCCGGGTGGAAGCCGTCCACGACACCTCGGCGGCACCGGCCGCCACCGGCTCGGTGCCCGCTCCGGCCACCGGCCCGGGGGTCACATCCGTCGTCGCCGGCCCTCCGGCGGCAGAGGCCGCCGCCGGCCCCGTCACGTCGGCCGCCACCGGCTGGCTGGTGGTGACGGTCACCGACGACGGCGGCCCGGCGGCCGTCTCCGGCCTGGGCGCGGGCACCGGCCTCGCCGCCCTGCGCCGGGCCGTCGGCGCCCTCGGCGGCACCCTGCACGCCGGCCCGCGCGTCGATGCGGACAACGATCCGCGTGCCGGCCGGCGCCTCCACCAGGACGACGACCCACGCGCCGGCCGGTGTGCCGGCCCCCTCCCGCACCGCGCCCCGCCGTACGGCCCCGCGTCCGCGACGGAGACGGCGCGGACTCCCCCGCCGCCCCGCGGCTGGACGGTCCAGGTCCGCCTCCCGCTCACGGCCGCCCCCGCGCCCGGCCGCCCCCGCCCGTTCCCCCGGCTCCGCTACGGCGACAGCCGACGGGACGCCCACCGGCACGGCCGTGCGGCGGGCTGGCGGGGGACGGCGGCGCTGGACTGGGCCCTGGTGGTGCTGGCCGTGGCGCTGCCCGCCGGAGCCGGGCTGCTCTACGCGGAGGTGCCTGAGCCGTTCGCGACCCCGGCGTCCGGAGCGCTGCTGTCGGTCCTGCTCGTACTGCACGCCCTGCCGCTGAGGTGGCGTCGCGAGATGCCGTGGCCGAGCCTGGCCGCGGCGCAGTCGGTGCTGTCGGCCTGGCTGTGGTGTGACGCGGCCGGGTGGACCGCGCCGGAGTCGGCGCAGCTGGTGCTGTTGTGCTGGTGGGTGGAGCTGACCTTGGTCTACAGCGTCGGCGCGTACGGCGGGCGCGGCTGGCCGGCCCCGCTCGCGGTGGCGGCCCTGGGCGCCTTCCCCCTGGTCGACGGCTTGACAGGGCCGCCGGTGGCCGTCTGGGCGACGCTCACGGCGGCGTTGGCCGTCCCCGCCGTCGTGGTGTGGGCCGCGGGCGTGTCCGTCGGCGGGCGGCGGCGCCGGCTGCGGGACGCCGCGGTGCTGGAGCGCGACCGGCTCGACCGGGACGCGGCGGCGGCGGCCCGGGCCGAGCGGGACCGGATCGCCGCCGGGCTGCGCCGTACCGCCAGATCGCGGGCCGAGTCGGCGGTCAGGGCGGCCGACGAGCGGCGCCTCGACACCGTCCTGGCCGAGGCCAGGGCCGGTCTCACCGTGCTGCGCGAACTCCTCGGCGAGCTGCGCGACGATCCCGCAGACGACGCCCTTCCCCCCGTCATCGCCGCGATCTCCGCCCTGGCCGCCAGAAGCCACGCCGCCGTCCGTTACACGGGGACGCGCCGGCCGATGCCCGCCACCGTCGAGGTCGCCGCCTACCGGATCGCCGAAGCCATGCTTCCCGGCGGCGTGAGCGGCGTGAGTGGCATGAGCGGTGTTGGTGGCATGAGCGGCGTGAGCGGTGTTGGTGGCATGAGCGGCGTGAGCGGTGTTGGTGGCATGAGCGGCGTGACGGTGACCGTGGCCTACCTTCCCGACGGCCTGGCGCTGTCCGGTCCGGCCGAGGCCCGGAAGGTGCGCGCCACGGCCGACGCCGCGGGCGGTACGGTCACCGAGACGGAGGACGGGGTGCGGGTGTGGCTACCGGAGGTGGGGCCGGCGTGATCCGGGTGACGGTCGCCGACGACCAGGCGGTGGTCCGGGTGGGGATCAGCGCGGTGCTCGACGCCGAAGCGGACATCACCGTCGTCGGCCAGGCCGCCGACGGCGGGACGGCCGTGGCCCAGGCGGCGTCCCTGCTGCCCGACGTGGCCGTCCTGGACATCAGGATGCCCGGCCTCGACGGGCTCGCGGCCACGGCCCGGATCACGGCGGAGGTCCCGGGCGTGAAGGTGGTGGTGCTCACCACGTTCGGCCTGGACGAGTACCTGTTCGCGGCGCTGCGCGCGGGAGCCGCCGGGTTCCTGCTGAAGGACGCCGACCCCGAACGGGTCATCGACGCGGTCCGGGTGGTCGCCGGGGGTGACGCGCTGCTCGACCCCGGGGTGACCCGGCGGCTGCTCGACCGCTTCGCCGCCGGTGCCGGCCCGGCCGACACCGCCCGCGTCGCGGGTCTCACCCCCCGCGAGACCCAGGTCCTCCTGCACGTCGCCCGGGGCCTGTCCAACGCCGAGATCGCCGCCTCCCTGGGGATCAGCCCGGCCACGGTCAAGGACCACGTCGCGCGGATCCTCGCCCAGCTCGGGGTCCGCGACCGCGTCCAGGCCACGATCGCCGCCTACGAGGCCGGACTGGTCCGTCCCGGGATGCGGTGACCCCGCCTCCCGCGACGTCCCGACCGCGGACGGGGCCCACCGGCGGCATCCGTCTCCCGGGCGAGAGGGCCCCCGCCGCACGGCGGGGGTGGGGACGGTCCTGAAGGAGGGCGATCACCGCGTTCCCCGCTCCTAGCGTGAGAGCCATGGAAGACGAGCCCCCTCCCCCGCCGCCCCTCCCCTCCGCCGCCGTCCCCGGCCACCGCGTCGCTGTCCCCGTCCCCTCGGCGCCCGCCACTTCCGCCACCTCCGCCTCCGGACCCGCCACCACCGCGGTCCCGGGCTCCGCCCCCGTCGGAGCGCGTCCGACCGGCTCCCGCCGCCCGGCTCTCGTGCGCCGCCTGGCGGGAGGCGTCCTGCTCCCGGTCGCCGCGATCGTGGCTGTGGCCGCGGGCGGAGCCGCCTTCTTCGCGGGCGCCGCCGTCACGGCGGTGATCCCGCTCCTCTGCGCGGCGGCACTCGGCGCGACGCTCGTCACCGGGTTCCCGCTGATCCGGCTCGCCCTGGCCCTGCTGGTGATCCGCCGTTCAGGACCCGTCGCGGCGGCCTTGGCCGGATCGGTCGCCCTCGCCGTCGCGGCGACCGCGGCGGTCACCGTGTTCCGGCCGATGCCCGGGGACCCGGCGGCCCCGGCCCCGGCCGGCGTCGCCTTCTGGGACCTGCCCACCGGCTCCAGGATCGCCTACACCGTGACCAGGGCGGCCGAGCCCCGCCCCACGCCGGTGATCTTCCTGCACGGCGGTCCGGGTACGCCCGGCGAGGGCGCCCCCGACGCGGCCCGCGCCCTGGCCGACCGCGGCTTCGACGTCTACGCCTACGACCAGGTCGGGGCGGGCCGGTCCACCCGGCTAGCCGATGTCACCGGCTACACCGTCGCCCGGCACGTGGCCGACCTCGAAGCCATCCGGCACGTCCTGGGGGCCGACAGGCTCATCCTCGTCGGCCGATCCTGGGGCGGCTCGCTCACCGCGCGCTACCTGGCCGCCCACCCCGAGCACGTGGCCAAGGCGGTCTTCGTCTCCCCCGGGCCGCTCTGGGAGGGCGCCTACCCGGACCACGACGCCGGCGACCCGTGGAGCGGGCTCCCACCCGCGCAGACCCGCCTACGGGACGAGCTGGCCGGCACCCCGCGGATGGTCGTCCACAGCGTGCTGATGGGCGTCAACCCGGACGCCGCCCACGCGCTGGTGCCCGACGACGAGGCCGACCCGTGGTTCCGGCGTGTCCTGCTGACCGGCAAGGACGCCACCCGGTGCCCGGGCGCTCCGGCGGCCCCTGTCCACGGCAACCGTCCCGGCTTCTACGTCAACCAGCTCACCTCGGCCGATGCCGAACGGGCCGCCGATCCCCGCCCCGCGCTGCGCGCGCTCGAGGTCCCGGCGCTGATCCTGCGGGGCGAGTGCGACTATCTGAAGCCCGAGGTGGCCGAGGACTACCGGCGCGCCCTGCGGGGCTCCACGCTCGTCCGACTCGCGGGAACGGGCCATTCCATCACCACCGAGCAGCCCCGCTATCTCCCGCTGCTGCGGGACTTCCTGCTCCGATGATCAGTCCCACCAGAACGACCAGGCGTTCCGGCCCCTGATCTGCTCGGCGTAGTCGGTCAGCGTCCCGGCGCTGTAGATGACGCTGTCGGGGCAGAAGGTCCAGTGCTCGGCGGCGACGTGCAGGGCGTGCTCCGGGGTGACGGGGGGCGCGGCGACGCTCAGGTCCAGGGTGTTGAAGCCGATGCCGACCACCCGCGCCCCGAACCTGTCCTCCCAGCTCCGCACCACGGCCGCGAGCGGGACCATCCACTCGTTGTGGTTCAGCGCGCCCTGCCACCCCATCACGGCCAGCGCGTCGGCCCCCCGCTCGGCGGCGACCAGCCCGAGCGGGGTCCTGCGCTCGGCCACCAGCCCGGCGTACCAGTCGGCGACCACGCCGGGGTCGGCGGCGAGCTCCCCCGACGCGGCCGGCCCCGGGCACTGCGGGCCGAAGGGGGCCAGCAGTTCGAGCTGGTCGGCGTGGGCTTTCTCGATCCAGTCCGACCACACCTCGGCCATGAACGCGGCGGCGTGGTAGTTGTCGATCTCCGCGGCCGCGTCCGGGGCGATCTGCCCGGCCGACCACGGCTGGACGGAGTCCTCGAGCAGCACCGGCCACAGGCCCGAGCGGCCGTGCTCGGCCCGCAGCTCGGCCCAGAGCTCGGCGGAGACCGCCGTGTCGCTCAGCCAGAACGCCGGACGGTGGTCGATGGCGAACCGAGCGTAACCGGGGTCGGGCCAGACCACGTCTCCGGGCGGCAGCTCGGCCGAGAGCGTCCGTCCGTCACCGCCGTCGGCGAACAGCTGTCCCAGCACTGGCGGAAGTTGCCCACGCTCGCAATCGCTCATCTCTACCGATCCGATCCTGACCACGGACCAATTTTGGCCTGTCAAGCGTCCCGAGCGACAGCTAGCCCCGGGACCGGGCGAAAATCATCGGTATCCCGCCAAGCCGAGACGGGTCATGAGCGGCGCGGCGACCGCCTACCCCCGGACCTCCCCGACGCCGAACTCGGCGATCATGGCCTCCCGCTGTGTCCTGCTGATCGGCCAGCCCGGGGCGTCGGGGCGGCTCTGCCACGGGTGCGGGCCCGCCGCGGGCCGGTACTCCACTCCCAGCGCGTCGAGCCGGGCCGTGTGCGTCTCCAGCCGCCGGGCGAAGTCCGGGTACGGCGCGCGCTCGGCCGACCACACGGTCTCGGCGAACGCGCACAGCCGGGGGAAGACCTTGTAGTCGACGGCCCGCGGGCTGTCCATGTGCTCGGTCCAGACGTTGCACTGCGCCCCGATCACGCGGGAGCGCTCGGCGGGGCTCAGCCCCTCCGGCTCGGGGTCGAAGGCGTGGACGTCCTGAACGGAGAGCGGCGGGCCGACGGGGATGGGTTCCTCCGGCAGCTCCGACTGGCGGTAGTCGAAATAGACGGACATGTCTGGGCAGGAGACCACCCGGTGGCCGGTCCGCGCCGCCGCGACCGCCGCGCCCGGCCCGCGCCAGGCCGCCACCGTCACCCCGGGGACCGCGCCGCACTCCAGGATCTCGTCCCAGGCGTACGGCACGCGCCCCCGGCCGGTGACGTGCTCGGCCAGGGCGGTGACGAAGGCGGCGCGCGCACGGGCGTCACCGGGGCACTCGTCTCCGCCGATGCCCACGTGGGAGGCGGGGAACAGCTCCATGACCTCGTCCAGCACGTCACGGCAGAACTCCAGCGCCGCGGCGGAGGTGACGTCGAGGACGTGCTCGGAGACCCCCCACGAGGTGCGGACCTCGACCGGCGGCGCCCCCTCGGCCGGCGCCACGCCGAGCCAGGGGTAGGCGGCGACCGCGGCCTGGGTGTGGCCGGGCAGGTCGATCTCGGGCACCACGGTGATGTGCCGCTCGGCCGCGTAGGCGACGATCTCCCGCACGTCGTCGGCGGTGTAGAAACCGCCGTGCGGGCGGGGCAGGAAGGCCCCGTGCTGGCGGGAGCCGAGCATGGTCGAGGGCCGCCAGCCCCCCACCGAGGTCAGCCGCGGGTATTTGGCGATCTCCACCCGCCAGCCCTGGTCGTCGGTCAGGTGAAGGTGGAGGACGTTCAGCTTGTGCAGGGCGAGCAGGTCGACGAAGCGCAGCAGGTCCGCCTTGGGCATGAAGTGCCGGGCGACGTCCAGCATGCATCCGCGCCAGCCGTACCGGGGCCGGTCCTCGATCTCGGCGGCGGGCACGGTCAGCGGGCCGCCCGCAACGGGCGCGCGGCGCAGCGCGGCGGGCGGGAGCAACTGCCGGAGGGTCTGCGCACCGTAGAACACCCCGGCGGCGTCACCGCCGGTGATCCGCACGCCGGAAGGGGTGATCCGGAGGCGGAACTCCTCGGCCGCCAGGTCGGCGCCGAGCGCCAGCACGACGCGTCCCTCCCCTCCGGCCGCCGGGCCCTCCCCCGCCCCGGGGCCGCCGGGGCCTGCGGGGTCTCCGGAGCCGCCGGGGTCTCCGGAGCCGCCGGGGTCTCCGGGGCCACCGGGGTCTCCGGGGCCGTCCCCGTCAGCGGCGCCGGCCCCTGACGGCAGCAGCGCGCACCCGGCGGCCGGGCCGAGCGCAGAGCGGAGCCAGGCGGCCACCCCGGCCAGCTCGGCCGGCGCGTCGAGGGCGGTGCCGGGCGTCAGCGTGAACTCGCCGGAGCCGGGCCGGACCGATGACGGCCGCGGGATCAGCCCGTAGGCGGCCGTCGCCCCGGAGGGCTGCCCGGAAGGAGCGGACTCCGTGGAGGGCTGCCGGTGAGAGGCAGACGTTCTGGGGGTCTGCCCGGGAGAGACCGGTGCCCCGGGGGTCTGCCCGTGCGGGACCGGGTGCTGGGGGGTCAATCCTTCACCGCCCCGCCGAGCCCCGCCACCAGCCTGCGCTGGACGGCCACGAAGAAGATCAGCACGGGAACGGTCATCAGCGTCGAGGCCGCCATGATTCCTCCCCAGTCGTTCTCGTCGGGTTTGAAGAAGACAAGCAGGGCCGCGGGCAGGGTCTGGCTGTCCTTGGCCGAGATGATGAAGGTCCTGGCGAAGATGAAGTCGTTCCAGGCGGCGATGAAGGAGAACACGCTGGTCGCGATCAGGCCCGGCGCGACGAGCGGGAACAGGATCCGCCACAGGATGACCGGGCGGCTCGCGCCGTCGATCATCGCGGCCTCCTCCAGCGCCTCGGGCACCGCGGCCACGAACCCCCGCATCATCCAGACCGCGAACGGCAGCGAGCAGGCCAGGTGGACCAGGACCAGCGAGCCCAGCGTGTTGAGCCCCACCCCCGGCACCACCGTGCCGATGTCGCGGACCAGGAAGAACAGCGGGATGGTGAGCGCCTCCACCGGCACCATCTGGGCCACCAGGAACATGATCAGCACGGTGGTGCGGAACCGGAAACGGAACCGGGTCACCGCCACGGCGGCGAGGAAGGCCACCACCGCCGACAGGACGACGACCGTCAGGGCGACGATGAGGCTGTTGAGGAAGTAGCGGCCGAAGTTCTCCCCGCCGAGCACGCGCTGGAAGTGCTCGAAGGTGGGCGCCAGGGTCCAGGGGCGGACCTCCAGCGACTGGATCTCACCGGCGGGCTTGAGCGCCGAGAGCGCCATCCAGTAGATCGGGAAGAACGTGACGACCGCGGCGGCCACCGCGACGGTGTTGGCGATCAGGCGGGATCTGCTCACAGCTTCTCCCCGCTGCGGTAGAGGGCGCGGATGTAGAGCAGGGTGACCGCGAGCAGGATCAGCGTCATGATCACGCCGATGGCCGAGCCGAGCCCGTACTCCGAGGAGCCGAAGGCGGTCTGGTAGGCGTAGACGTTGAGCACGGAGTTCTGGCCCGCGATGCCGCCGCCGTTGGTCATCACGTAGATCTGCGTGAAGATCTTGAAGTCCCAGATGATCGACTGGATGACCACGATCGTGATCAGCGGCCGCAGCATCGGCACGATGATCCGCCAGAAGGTGTGCCACGCCGAGGCCCCGTCGAGCGAGGCCGCCTCCAGCACCGAGCCCGGGATGGCCTGGATGCCGGCGTAGAGCGTCACCATGACGAAGGGGAAGGAGTGCCAGACCACGGTCGCGCCGACGATGCCGAAGGCGACCCACTTGTCGTAGAACCAGTTGTAGCCCTCGATGCCCAGGAGCTGGTTGACCAGGCCCAGGTCGGCGTCGAAGAGGAACATCCAGACCGTCGCCCCGGTCATCGCGGGCGCGGCCCAGGCCGCCATGGCCGCCAGCGACAGCAGCAGGCGGGGCACCCGGCCGGCCCTGGTCAGCACGACGGCGAGCGCCGCGCCGACGGCCAGCGTCGCGACCACCAGGGCGGCGGCGAACACCACGGTCTGCCCCAGCACCGACCAGAAGCGCTGGTCGCCCAGGAGCGCCGTGTAGTTGTCGGCGCCGATGAAGCGCGTCGGCTCACCCCCGCTGACCTGCGCCTGCCGGTAGTCGAACACCGACAGCAGGCCGAGCATGTAGATCGGATAGCCGAAGAGCGGCAGCAGCACCGCCGCCGACGGCAGCAGGTAGAGCCAGGGCCGGAGCCTGCCCCCGGGACGTGGCGGTGCCTGGCGGACCCGGGTGCCCGGGCCCGCCGGCGCCGTGGTGACCGTCGTCATGACCGGCCGAACGCGGCCTTCACCGCCGCCGCGGCCTCGTCGGTGGCCTGCTCGACGGTGGCCTGCTTGGTCGCGATCCTCTGGAGCATGGTCGGGATGACCTTCTGGTTGTCGATCTTCACCCAGGCCGGGTCGATCGGCACGAAACGGGTTCCGGCCGCGACCGTGTCGAGGAACGGCTTGAGGAAGGAGTCCTTGGCCGCGAGCTCGTCACGGGCCGAGGTCAGCGTGGGCAGGTTGCCCATGGCCTCGTACATCTTGGTCTGGTACGCCTTGCCGCCCAGCAGCTGCAGGAACTTCACGGCCAGCGAGCGGTGCTTGCTGTTCTTCATGACGCCGAGGTTGTTGCCGCCGGAGAAGGCCGGGGCGATCGAGCCCTCCTTGGCGCCCGGCAGCGGCAGCACGGCGTACTTGCCCGCCGCCGCGCCCGCGTCGACCGCGGCGCGGCTGAAGTTGCCGAGGATGCCCATGGCCGCCTTGCCGCTGGCGAACAGCTCGACGGTCTTGCCGCCGGTGAGGCTCGCGCAGGCCTGCGGCGGGCAGTTGTCGTCGCTGAGCAGGTCGGTGTAGGCCTGCACGCCCTTGCGGGACTCGGGGCTGTTGAGGTTCTCGATGTCGCCGCCGGCGTCCCAGACGAACGGGAGCGCGCCGAAGGTGTACTCGCCGCCGACGGCCAGGCCGTACAGGTCGGGCTTCTTCTTGCGGATCTCGCGGGCGGCCGAGGTGAGGCTCTCGATCGTCGTGGGCGGCTTGAGGCCGAGCTCCGAGAAGACGTCGGTGCGGTAGTAGAGGGCGCGGATGCCGATGTACCACGGCAGACCGTAGACCTTGCCGTCGACGGTCGCGGACTTCAGCAGGTCGGCGCCGACGTCCTTGCCCTCCGGCCAGCTCTGCAGGTCGGCGCCCAGGTCGGCGAAGCCTCCCGCGGCGGCGTACTCGGCGAGGTCGGTGTTGCCGTACTCGGCGACGTCGGGGGCGCTCGCCGGGTCGTTGAACGCGCCCTTGAACTTCTCGTGCCGGGCCGGCGTCGTCGGGATGTAGGTGACCTCGACCTTCACGTCCGCGTTGGCGGCGGTGAACTCCTTGATCGCCTCTCCGACGACCTTCTCCTTGGGAGCGCGGTTGGGCTCGTCGAAGAGCCACACCCGCAGGGTCCCGGACTTGTCGTCGCCACCGCTCGCGGACGGGGCGGTGGACGGCGCGCATGCGGCGAGGGCCAGCAGGGCCACACCTGCCGCTGCCCAATTCAGGATCTTCACGACTTTCTCCTCCTGTTGGCGGCAGACCCTAGGAAGGGGCCGCCGGTCACCGGAAGAGGGAGCGTATTTTGTTGTGCAGTGCAGAACGTTGTGTTGCAAAGTAGCGTTGGGGGCTCCGACTCCCCTAATTTGACCTGCGTGTTCGACCCACCGAATCCTCCCTGAGGCCGTGATGAACGAACCTGCCCCGGAACGCAACCAGTCGGCCTCGCTCCGGCGTGCCCTCGCCGTGCTGGAACACGTGCGCGACCACGCGGGCGCCGGCCAGGGCCTGTCGCTCACCCGGCTCGCCGAGGCGCTGGGCCTGTCCAAGAGCACGGTGCTCCGGCTGACCGCCCCGCTCATCGAGGCCAGGCTCCTCGACCGCGACCGCAAGAGCGGCGCCTACCGGCTCGGGCACGGCGCGCTCCGCCTCGGCCAGTCCTACCTGGCCACGCTCGACCTGCGGACGGTGGCCGCCGAGGAGTCGCACCGGCTGATGACCGAGGTCCGGGAGACCGTCCACCTCGTGGTCTACGACCCGCCGGACGTGGTCTACATCGACAAGGTCGAGAACGAGACCAACGTGCGGATGGCCTCGCGGATCGGCAGCCGGGCCCCCGTCTACTGCACCGCCGTCGGCAAGGCGATCCTCGCCTGGCAGCCGGAGGAGGACGTCGAGAGGGTCGTGGCCGCCGGGATGCCGCACATCACCCGCCACACCATCACCGGCCCCGACCGGCTCCGCGCCGAGCTGGGCCGGATCCGGCAGCGGGGCTACTCGGTCGACGACCGCGAGAACGAACCCGAGGTGCGCTGCGTCGCCGCACCGATCTTCAACCACACCGACACCGCGACCTCGGCCATCTCCGTCTCCGGCCTCACCTCGCGGATCACCGCCGCGCGGGTCCGCGATCTGGGGCCGCTGGTGGCGGAGACGGCGCTGCGCATCTCCAGAAAGCTGGGATCGACCCGTTGAAGAAGCTGAGATCGACCCGTTGACCGGCATGGACGAGCTCCTAAGGACCAATTTCTGATGATCGATCTGGTAACGCTGGGTGAGAGCATGGCGCTGTTCACCGCGCGGCGTACCGGCCTGCTCCGGCACGCTCGCGACTTCGGTCTGAGCGTGGGGGGCGCGGAGTCGAACGTGGCGATCGGCGTCACCCGTCTCGGCCGGCGCGCGGCGTGGATCGGCCGGGTGGGCGCCGACGAGTTCGGGGAGCTGCTCCGCTCGACGCTGGCGGGCGAGGGCGTCGACGTCCGGGGGATGGTCGTCGACCCCGACGCCCCCACCGGATTGATGATCAAGAACCGGCGCACCGCCGAGATGGTCGACGTGCGCTACTACCGCTCCGGGAGCGCCGGATCCCGGCTCCGGCCCGCGGACCTCGACCTCTCACTGGTCCGCTCGGCGCGCGTGCTGCACGTCACGGGGATCACGCTCGCGCTGTCCGCCTCCGCCCGGGAGGCGGTGCGCGCCGCGGTCGCCGAGGCCCGCGACGCGGGCGCGACCGTGTCGATGGACATCAACTACCGCCGCGCCCTGTGGTCGCCCGACGAGGCTTCCGCCGTACTGCGGGAGACCGTCGCGGCGACGGACGTCCTGTTCGCGACCGAGGCGGAGGCCCGCCTGATCGTCGACGGCGCGGACCCGGTCGCCCTGGCCAGGGCCCTGTCGGAGCTCGGCCCGCGTCACGTGCTCATCAAACGCGGCCCGCTCGGCGCGGTGGAGCTCTCCAGCGGGGCCGTACGGCATGCGGAGCCCTACCCCGTCACCGAGCTCGACCCCGTGGGGGCCGGTGACGCCTTCGCCGCGGGCTGGCTCGCCGAGACCCTGGAGGAGGCCGGCCCCGGACGCCGCCTGGCGACCGCGTGCGCGGCGGGGGCCTTCGCGGTCGCCGCGGACGGCGACTGGGAGAGCCTCCCCCGCCGCGCCGACCTGGACCTCCTGAGCCCGGCGGACGGGGTCAGCCGCTGACCCCGTCGGCTCCGCGGCCCGCCGGGATTTTCGGAAGAATCCGGGGTTTTCGGAAGAATGCGGCCCGGCGGGGTTTTGGAAAGAACGCGTCCGGGGGATTCCAGGGGGCGGACGCGCGGCGACGGAGAATGCCGGAAGGTCCCTGGAATGGACCGGTGTCATATGTAAAGATACTGATCACGATTTCGCCGCCGAGATCAAGCCGATCGACGGGTTGACGGCCGACCGCCGGGGTCCGCACGCGATCTTTTGAGGTTTCTCCCCGGTGACGCCGCCCTCCGCCGCGGGCGCCCTCGGAGCTCCGCCCTTGTTCCGCTTCCCACCCCAGGGAGTGAGCGATGCCCCCACGAGACCCGGACATCAACAGGTTCAGAGAGCCGGAGAATCCCCACATCCGCCTCCCCAGAATCATTACGGAGAGAGAACACGGCGGAATCGCCGAGGCGATGGAGAAGATCACGGCCGAGCGCGCGATCAGAGCCGTCTGGAACGCGGAAGGCGGCCCGAGAAGCTCGCTCGGCCTGCCCCGGACCCCAGAGCTGAGTGTGCGCAAGAACGGCACCGACTGGGAAGCAGATTTCCGGTCGGGAAAGATAACGGTGAAGCATCACGGCCAGTGTCACGTTCTGACCAACAAGGTGATGAAGGTCAATTTCGTGGGGCTGGAGTGCGTGTCACGCCAGGAAGGCGAAGACGAGGTTTACGGGGTCGTCGGACTCATCGGGCCCAGCAACAGCGCACTGAAGACCCACTCCTTCCCGGGCGGCGACGGGACCCTGAGCATGGGCGAGCGCGGTTCGCGGATCTGGACGACCGACCAACTGCTGTACGAAGGCCCGATCCAGGACGTGGTCGTCGTCGGGACGCTCATCGAGCATGACGATTTCGCCGACGTGGACGGCGTCGCGCGCAACCTCGCCGACCAGATAGCGCAGAAGGGCGGGCAGCTTCTCGGCGCGCTCACCGGGCTTCCGGCCGAGTCGGTCACCGAGGAGACGTGGTTCCGGGACACCCTGGCTTTCGCCTTCGGGTTCGTCATGGGCGACGTCTTCGGGATGGGCGACGATCCCTATCCGGGCCAGAGCCTGCGGATCCCCTGGGACCAGGTGGGCGATTTCGGGCCGCCGAGGCAGCCGGCCCGGACCAGGCCCGACGATCCGAAACAGATCCCGCGCTGGACGCACAGGCTCACTCTCAGCGCGCGCGACGACGCCGGGGACTTCGGCCACTACGACCTCTTCTTCGACGTGTGGGTCGACACCGTGTCGATAACGCGCGAGTGCCCGGTGCCGCAGGGCTGACCGCGCTCCCGGGAAGTCCCGGTCATCGGACGGCCGTGACTCCACGGACCGAAGGCGGAAACCCTCTCGTGGGCCTACGAAGGGCCGCGGTGCCGGCCGGACCAGCCGCAGGGTGTGGAGCGGCATCCGGTCGAGCCTCCGGTCGAGCACGGCCTGACGCACCCGGGGAGCCAAAGCCTCCGATGCACTTTTGCCACTCAGGGGCGTTATAGTGACGGCAGGCATCTCCGCTCCGCTCGAAAGGTGTACGCCCATGCGTGCTCTGGTCGTCGACCGTTCCGTCCCAGCCGGGCTGCGGCTCGCGGAGGTCCGCGATCCCGAACCGGCTCCGCACGAGGCCCTGATCCGGGTCGCCGCGACCTCCCTGAACTACGGCGAGGTGAAGTACGTCCTCGCGGGGCAGCCCGACGGGGCCGTCCCGGGCTGGGACGCGGCCGGCGTGGTGGAACGTCCCGCGGCGGACGGGTCCGGGCCGGCCGCCGGGACCCCGGTGGTCACCCTGGCCGACGGCGGCGCCTGGGCCGGGCTCCGGGCCGTGGACACCGCGTTGGTCGGCACGGTCCCGGCCGGCGCCGACCTCGGGGCCATCGCCACGATCCCGGTCGCGGGAGTCAGCGCGCTGCGCGCCCTGCACAGGATCGGCGCCCTGCCGGGCAGGCGCATCCTGGTCACCGGGGCCACCGGCGGCGTCGGCAGATACGCGGTGCAGCTCGCCCACCAGGGCGGTGCGCACGTGGTGGCGGTCACCGGCGATCCGGAAACGCACGAGAAGAACCTGCGGCTGCTCGGCGCCGACGAGGTGATCACCGCACCACGGGAGCTCAGCGCACCGGTGGACGGCGTCGTCGAGCTGGTCGGCGGCACCCACCTCGTCGACGCGTACGCCCGGCTCACCGAACACGGCACCCTGGTCACCGTCGGCCATGCCGCGCAGGAGGACACCACCTTCCCCCCGGGCGCGTTCCTGGGCGACGAGGGCCGCCACAACCGCACCCTCACCACCTTCTACCTCCTGGCCTGCACCGATCTCGCCCCCGACTTGACCCACCTCGCCGAACAGGTCGCCGCGGGCACCCTCGACCCGGGCATCACGTGGCGCGGGACCTGGGAGGAGGCCACCGAGGCCTTCGACGCCCTGCGTGAACGCCGCCTGCACGGCAAGGCCGTCCTCGACCTGGTCTGACGGACGGCCGCCGCGCGGCCGATGACACAAGAGCGGCCGATGGCACAGGACCGGTGACACAAGGAGAAGAGAACTGTCCTGCTCGTCGACCAGGGCGCCCTCAGGCTCCGCGTCGATTCCACCTTCGCGCTGCGCGAGATCCGCGCGGCGCACGAACGCTTCGGCGCGGGCGGCCTGGACGGAAAGGTCACCGTCGCCTTCTGACCGCCTGAGCCCGGGAGGCAGGGCCGAGCCGGGCAGGCGCAGCAGGTACGGCAGGCCGTCATGAGGTGCACGACGCCCACGCCGCCGGTCCGCCCGCGGCGTCCGAGGAACGCGGCACTAGTCGGTGTCGTGGGAGACCAGCAGACTCAGCACGTTCCCGCGCGGGCTGAGCGCGCCGATCGCGAGCTCCTGGTACACCCAGTACGGCTGCCGCCTGGTGGTCCTGAACGCCATCCATCGCCACCGGGCGGCGAGCTCGTTGACCCGGTGGACGGACGCCTCGGCGGGGGCGCGCACGAGCCCCGCGACCGACTGCCACGCCTTCAGCCTGCCGTACCCGCCGCGGAGCCCTCGGGAGTAGGTGGCGTCGCAGTAGGCCATGGTGAACAGCTCACCCACCACCGCGTTCAGCCCGGCCCGCTCGCCGTTCAGCGCGGTCCGGGCGCCGAAGGCGTCCGGCAGGAACGTGTTCACCCCCAGGGGCACCAGCCCCTGGGGGTCGAGACACCGGGGGAGCTCGATGATCATCGCCTCCCCCGGCGAGCTCCAGTGCTCCACCGCGGCGGTGATCAGCCGCCCGTCCTCCCGGGTGCTCACGATCTCGGCTCCGCGGCCCGGGGCCCTTCCGCGCGCGAGCCAGGCGTCCCACCGCGGGGTGGGGCGCTCCCCTCCTCCCCCGGCCACCGGGCCCTCCGGGCCGGACGGGTCCTGGAGGAGCCGCGTGATCTCCGGGTGCTCCGGGACGGGGAGCCTGCGGTAGGGCGTCCAGCCGGGGCCGGAGCAGGCCGCGTCCACCTGGCGCTCCGCCCGGGTGCGCTTCAGGGGCAGCCCGGCCAGGGGGTGGCCCAGCTCCCGCAGGGCGGCCGCGCACCGCACCGCCGCGGGCACCCGGGTCAGGTTGACACGGCGCACCACCAGCTCCTGCACCAGGCAGGCGACCAGCTCCGCCCACGCGTCCGGCTCGGCGGGCACGCGCTCCAGCAGGGGCAGCAGGTGGTGGAGCGGCCGCTGCTCGGCCAGCAGCGCGGCCAGGTCTCGGATCCGGCCGCCGTGCCGGCCGCCGCCGTGCCGGCCGCCGTACTGGTCATCGCCGTACTGGCCGCGCACCAGCTCGGCCAGCGCCCCGGCGTCGCCCGGGACGCGCGACAGGGCCGGCCGGTGCGGCCCGCTCCTGATCTCGTGCGAGATCATGCCGATCCCCGTGGTGATCCCGCCGTCACGGCCGTTCCCCTCGTCCCCGCATGGAATGGACTCCCACCCCATGAATAGGCCGACGGTCCTGCGTACCGGTTGCGGATGACTGGACGGATCTCACCCGCCCCCGCCGCGGGGTCCCGCCCCGATACCGGACGGTCAGCCGGTTACCGCCTGCGGCACGGTCGCCACCTGGACCGTCTGCGGCGGGACCGCCCCCAGGGCGCCGAGGGACTTCTGGGCGGCGAGCAACTTGTCGAGATGGTCCTGGATGACCGGCTGGCTGGCCTTGGCGAGCGCCTCGACCTGGGGCAGCGACCCGCTGTCGGCCTCCTTCCTGGCAGCGGCCAGGGCCGCGCGGTGGCTGTAGATCATCGCCTTGGTCCAGGCCTTGTCGAACTCCGCGCCGGACAGGGCGCCCAGTTCCTTGGCCTTGGTCTGCTGGCGCGCCGTCGCCTCGTGGGGCAGGGACACCCTGAGACGCTGCGCGACGTCCCTGAGCTTGCGGTCGAGCCTGGCGTGGTCGGCGACGAGCATGGCCCCGATCGCGCGGACGTCCTTGGACGCGCCCTTTCGCTGGGCGAGCTTGCCGGCGGCGATCTCGGCGAGGTTGCCCTGGTGCGCCTGGACCATGAACTGCCTGTCCTGCGCGGACGGCTGATCCTTACCCGATGACATCGACGTCGGTGTGGGTGTCGGCGCCAGGGCCGAGGCCGGCGTGCCACCCAGCAACGCCAGCACGGCAGCGGAGGTCGCCGCGATCGCCGTGAGCGGGGTCCGTAGTGCCATCACTACCTCCGGGAATGTGGTCTGACGGATTTTCCGTCACCACATACGCCCTTCCCGGCCCAGAACTTTCCATGTGGACAAATACCCACAGGAGTACCAAATGCCCCTATTTAATTACATTAAGGATTAAACTCGGCGCTCTGCCGTCATCGGCGGGGCCGGTACGGGCACGGGCCTCACCCGCCGGTGTCGCGGATGGCGCGGGCGGCGTTGATCAGACCGATGTGGCTGAACGCCTGCGGGAAGTTCCCGATGGGCTCGCCGGTGACCGAGTCGACCTCCTCGGCCAGGAGGCCGACGTCGTTGGCGTATGACGCGGCGGTCTCGAACGTCTTCCTGGCGGGCCCGCCCCGGCCGGCGAGGGCCAGGGCGTGGGCGAGCCAGAAGGTGCACAGCAGGAACGTGCCCTCCCCGCCCGGCAGGCCGTCGGCGCTGTGATAGCGGTGGACCAGGCCGCGCGCGTCGGTCAGGTGCGCGGCGACGGCCTCCACCGTGGCCCGGACGCGGGGGTCGTCGCCGGGCAGGAAGCCGACCAGGGGCATCATCAGCACCGACGCGTCCAGGTCGTCGGTCTCGAAGGTCTGGGTGAAGGCGCCCACCCGCTCGCTCCACCCCCGGGCCAGGATCTCGGCGCGGATCCGCTCCCTGGTCCGCTCCCACTCGGCGACGCGGCCGGTCGCCCCCAGGGTGGGGGCCAGGGCGACGGCCCGGTCCAGGGCGACCCAGCACATCAGCTTCGAATGCACGTAGTGGCGGCTGGGCCCGCGCACCTCCCAGAGGCTCTGGTCCGGCTCCTGCCAGCGGCGGGCGGCGGTCTCGGCGACACCGACCAGGAAGGACCGGGTGAGCCGATCGAGCCGGCCCGCGTCGCCGTAGAGCTGCCAGGCCGCGTCGAGCAGCTCTCCGTACACGTCGATCTGGCGCTGGCGCCACGCGTCGTTGCCGACCCGGACCGGGGCGCTGCCCCGCCAGCCGTCCAGATGGGGCAGCAGCCGCTCGCTCAGGTCACGCTCGCCGCCGACGCCGTACATGATCTGCAGGTCCACGCCGCGGTCGAGCTCGGTGGCCGCGGCGCGGGCCAGGAAGGAGAAGAACGACGCCTCCTCCATCTCGCACGTGGCCGTGGCGAGCGCCTGCAGGGTGAAGCTGGCGTCCCGGATCCACGTGTAGCGGTAGTCCCAGTTCCGCTCCCCGCCGACGCTCTCGGGCAGGGAGGTGGTGGCCGCCGCGACGATGGCGCCGGTGGGAGAGAAGGTCAGCGCCCGCAGCACCCGGCCGCTCTGGCCGACCTGCTCCTGCCAGGGTCCCCGGTAGCCGGTGTGCAGCCGGGACCAGGAGCGCCAGCCCGCGACGGTGTCCTTGAGGCGGCGGTGGACGCGCCAGGGGTGCCGGCGCGGCGGCTCGGGCGCCCAGCCCCAGCTCGCCTGGAGCGCCAGGCAGAGGCGCTGCCCGGACCGCAGCGTGACCGCGGCGCGCGCGGTGGAGTCGCTCACCGTCAGGTCGACCGGGGCCGACAGGGTGAGGACGTGGGCGCCGCCGCGCGCGACCAGGCCGCCGCGGACCGGCTCCATCAGCGGGTGGACCAGCCCGAACTCGGGTCGCGGCGCGTACGTCATCTCCAGCGGCACGCTCCCTTCGACGCAGGTCACCTCCCGCAGGAGCACTCCCGGCGAGGAGGCGCCCAGCGAGTGCCCACGCTCCCGGCCGCCCAGGGCGAGCGCGTCGAGGAGCACCACGGTCCCGTCCTGGTTGCGGAAGGTGGTCTCCAGCACCAGCGAGTCCTCCAGATACCTGCGGGTGGCCTCTGCCGGGCGGACGGGGCGGATGGACCAGTGTCCGGCGTCCTCGTCGAGCAGCCGGGCGAAGACCGCCGGGCTGTCGAAGCGGGGGAAGCACAGCCAGTCCACCGAACCGTCGGAGGTGACCAGCGCGGCGGAGCGGCAGTCCGACAGCAGGGCATGGTCGCCGATCGGTCGCGTGCTCAAGGGCGCCTCCGATCCGGGGCGGTCACCGGCCGGCGGGGCGCCGTGGACTCCGCCGGCCGTGGACCCCACCGCGCGACACCCTCGGCGCGACCCGCCCGCCAGGGGTGCTTACCGGAAATATCCTCTTTCGAGGAGTGTAACTCACCGCTGTCGACCATGTTCAGGGTGTCAGCGCCACCGGAGGACGGCCCGCGTGGTCACTGGACGCCGGCGTCCTCGCGGTAGCCGCTCGCCTGCATCTCGAACAGCCGGGCGTACTCCCCGCCCGCCGCCGTGAGGTCGGCGTGCGTCCCCCGCTCGGTGATCCGGCCGCCGTCGAGCACGACGATCAGGTCCGCGTCGCGGACCGCGCCGAGCCGGTGCGACACGAGCAGGCTGGTACGGCCGGCGCGGTGCCCGCGCAGCCGCCGGTGCATCTCGTGCTCGGCCCGGGCGTCCAGCCCCGAGCTGGGCTCGTCGAGGACGAGCAGGTCACGTCCCTCGCGCAGCAGCGCGCGGGCCAGGGCCACCCGCTGCCACTGGCCTCCCGACAGCACCACCCCGGCCTGCGGGTCGTCCTCGTCCCCGTCGCCGAAGAAGATCCGGCTCAGCAGGGTGTCGTAGCCGCGGGGCAGCGCCTGGACGGCCTCGTGGACGCCGGCCATCATGGCCGCGGCCTCGACGCGGGCGCGGTCCGGCAGCGCGGCGATCTCCCCCACCCCGATGTTCTCCGCCGCGGTCAGGTCGTAGCTCATGTAGTCCTGGAAGAGCACGCCCATCCTGGCGCGCAGCTCGGCCGGCGGGACCTCCCGGATGTCCGTCCCGTCCCAGAGGATCGTCCCCCGGGACGGGTCGTAGAACCGGCACAGCAGCTTGATCAGGGTGCTCTTGCCCGCTCCGTTGAGCCCCACCAGCGCGACCGACGCGCCGTGGGGGATCGTCAGGTCGACCCCCCTCAGCACCCACGGGTGGCTGTCGTCGTAGCGGAACCACACGTCGCGCAGCTCGATGCCCCGCCGTAGCGCGGGCAGCGCGGCGGCCGACCGCGGCGGCGGCAGGTCGTCGGGGAGCGACGTCACCTGCTCGTGGTAGCCGAACAGGGACAGCGCCTGGCGGACATGGGCCGCGTTCTCCACCGTCGCGATCAGCGCGGCCTGCGTCCCGGCCACGGCCGCGGCGAACGCGGTCACGTCGCCGAGGGTCAGCCGGCCGGCCACGGCGGCCTGCACCGCCCAGATCAGTCCCACGCCGCTGACCGCGGCCGACAGTACCGCCAGCACCGACTGGGTGAGCGCCTCCCGCCGGTCCAGCCGCCGCTCACCGGCCTGGATGGTGGCCAGCTCCCCGAACATCCGGCCCTTGAGGAAGTCGCCCAGCCCGAAGAGCCGGACCTCCTTGGCGGCCTGCACGTCGGTGATGAGGGAGGAGTAGAGGATCTGCCGCCGGATCCCCGCGGACTGCCCGGCGATCATCTTCGTCCGCCGCTTCTCCAGCGACATCCGGGCGACCAGGGCGGGGACCGCCGCCAGCGCCACCAGCCCCGCCATGAGCGGGCTCAGCACGGCCAGGGCCGCGAGAAGGCCGACCAGCGTGATGATGTTGCGTCCGATGTCGAACAGGCCCGAGGTGATGGGCCTCAGCGCGCCGCCCGTCGCCTGCGCGGCCATCCGCAGCCTGTCCAGGAAATCGGGGTTCTCGAACCGCGACAGGCCCTGGAACCCGCTCACCGCGGTGTACAGGCGGTCCTGCATCAGGCGGTCCAGCCTGCGCTCCATCTCGGCCTGCAGATAGGCGGTGAGATGCGGCAGCGCCCCGGCGGCCAGTCCCAGGACGATGAGAGCGCAGACAGGCAGCAGCACCCGGTCGGTACGGCCGGCCGACAGTCCGTCGACGAGAAGCTTCGTCGCCCACACGGTCCCCATGGGCAGCAGTCCGCCGACGACGGTCGCCGCCAGCTGGGACAGGGCCGGCCCGGGGCCGACCCGCCAGCACAGCGGCGCCACCGTTCCGACGTGGCGCGACAGACGGCGGAGCCGGCCCCCGTCCGGCTCCGTGCCCGAGACCGGAGAGATCGTCACCTCACGCGGGCCGTTCCGACGAGAGCGTCCAGCTCCGTGTCCGCTCCCACGATCGTGCCGTCCGGGTCGACCCGGAGGAACGTCGGGAAAGCCTCGATGCCGACCGCCTTCACCAGGCTGTCGGCCTGTTCCGCCGTGACGACGCTCGCCGCACCGCCGATCATCTCGATGAGGTCGCCGGCCTTCTCACCGTCACCGGAGATGACCGCCATGGCGGTGTCGGCGCGGGCCGCCTCGGCGAAGCGCGGTGCGCGCTCATGGCACGCGTCGCAGCTGACGTCGAAGAACGCCACGAGCCGCGACCGCTCGCCGCCGTCCGCCCCGACAGGGGGCAGCGTGCGGCCGACCAGCACTCCCGGGTCGTACGGACCGAACCGCGCCGGTCCGGCCAGACGTTCCAGCTCGGCGGTGTGCTCGCGCAGGCGGCGCAGTACCGCGAAGGTGAGCACCAGGTCGAAGATGCAGAGTATGCCGACCAGCACGACGGCGGCGATCAGAAAAGACATCGGACAACCTCACTTAAGGACTTCGAGTCGTCACACCCCGCGTCATCGCGGTGAGACGGAGGTGGTGAACAGGCCCAGCAGGTCGTCGAGACGCACGACGGGCAGGACGCCCACGGCGGCGGCGACCAGCGCGAGGACGATCCCTGCCGGGTGCGCCCCGGCGTCGCCGGCGACGGCCCCCGCCGTGAGCCCGGCACCGCCGACCAGCAGCAGGACGAGATTGCGCACCACGTGCGCCTTGCCGAGCGGCGCGGCGGAGGCTCCGAAACAGCGGCACGGCGCGCGCCGCCCCCGGCGCACGGCGGCCAGGATGCCGGCGGTCAGAGCGGCGAGCAGCGTCATCGCGGCCGCGAACCCCAGGAGCACGGTGGACGGCAGCGCGAGCGACAGGACCACCACGGTCTCCGCCCCCAGCACGGCGTACGCCGCCAGCACGGACCCGGCGCGCGGGAACATCCCCAGGGCCACGATCGAGGCCACGAACTCGTCGAACGCCGCTCGCCCGCGGACCTTGCCCGCCAGTGCGATCACGAAGACGCCGGCCAGCAACGCCCGGCATCCGATCATCAAATAGAGCATCTTCACCGTCTCACCGCTCGTTCCCCCGCGCCGGGAGTGTTCCGCGGATCCCCGCTACGGTGAGGATCCGCGGAACACCCCCGAAGTCCGGCGGCAATTCCGGCCCCCGGACCTACGGGTGCTGCCCGGTCAGCAGCTCCCGCGCTTCTCGCAGCCCGACACGCAGCCGGTCTGGCCGCCGACGATCCAGCAGAGCTTCTGGTACCTGGTCGTCCCGTAGCAGTAGCAGTGCATGTAGTAGTAGGTGTCAGCCTTGGCGGTCGCCTTCGGCACCAGCTTCTCGAGCAGCCGGTCGCCGAGCTTCCCCAGAACAGCGTTCATCTGGATTCACCCCTTCGTAAGCATTTTGCGGACAGCCGAAACGCTATTTTGGGGAAATACAGCCGCCGATACAGCGCAGCTACAACCGGGCGGTGAGCAGCGTCTCCAACACCGGATCACGCCGTACGGCGGGCGAGGCGAAGAGTTCCTCGGCCCGGCGGGCGTACCGCTCGGCGGCGCGCGGGTCGCCCAGCGCGGTGTGCGCCCTGGCGAGCTGGCGGGTGGCGGCGGCCTGGCCGTAGGCGTCGCCCGCCCGGGCCACCAGCTCCAGGACCCGGGCCAGGTCGGCCGCCGCGGCGACCGGATCGCCGTGCCGCAGCCAGACCTCGGACCGGGTGAGCAGCACCTCCCACTCGTCCTCCCGGTTACCGATCTCCCGGCAGTGGCGCACCGCGTCCGCGAGCGTGGCCAGGGCCTGGTCCCGGCGGTCGAGCAGGCAGTAGGCGCGGCCGAGGGCGGCCAGGGTGATGCTCTCCCCGAAGGAGTCGCCGTCCGACCTCCGGATCTCCAGGCACCGTTCGAGACAGTCGGCCGCCTCGGCGGAACGGCCCAGCCGCAGCAGGACCTCGCCCAGGTTGTGCCTGACCATGCCGACCCGGTTGGACCCGTGCTCCTCCAGCAGCCGCAGACCCGCGGTGATGTGGCCGAGGGCGTCGTCGAGGTCGTCGACGCGCATGCTCAGCCAGCCCAGGTTGTGCAGCGCCAGCCCCTCCGCCTCCTGGTCACCCAGATCGCGCCAGAGCCCGAGCGCATGGCGCATGCACCCGCGGGCGGCGTCGATCCGGCCGATCCGCCACTCCACCACCCCCAGCGTCGCCAGCGTGGACGCCTCCCCGATCCGGTCGTCGTGCCGCCGCGCCACCTCGACGGCGAGCCGGACGACGGTCTCGAGCTCCTGCCAGTATCCGCACTTCGTCGCCAGAGACCTGACCAACGGCACCAGCTCGGTGACGAAACGGGCCGTCTCCGGCTCCCCGGCCGCCTGGATGGCGGCAGCGACCAGGCAGGGCAGCTCGGTCTCGAACCACCGCACCGCCTCGGCCGGGCTCCGCAGGGTCACCCCGGCGTCCCGCCCGCCCGGCGGGCCCGCCCTGGACCGCAGGTGCGGTTGCACCAGATCGTTCATCTGCCCGCACAGGTCGAGGTACCAGTCCAGGGCGTGCCGGACGGCCCGTGCCCGGTCGTCCGCCGGATCGTGAGCCACGGCCAGCTCGGCGGCGAACAGCCTCAGCAGGTCGTGCATGCGGAAGCGCCCGTCGCCGACCGGCTCCAGCAGGCGGGCCTCCGTCAGCTCGTCGAGCGTGGTCTCGGCCGCCTCCGGATCGACGTCGAGGAGCGCGGCGGCGAGCCCGATGCTGACCTCGGGCACGTCGAGCACGCCGAACAGCCGGAAGGCGCGCGCCGCCGCGCCCCGGGCGGGGCCCGCGCCGCCGGCCAGCGTTCCGTAGCTGACCTCGAAACAGGACCGGACGGCCAGGTCGGCGGCCTGTAGCTCGTCCAGCCGCCGCTGCTGGTTGCGCAGCCGCTCGCCGAACCGCGCGAGCGACCAGTCAGGGCGGGCGGCGAGGCGGGCGCCGGCGATGCGCAGTGCCAGCGGGTGATAACCGCATCGGCGCGCGATGTCGGCCGCGGCCGCGCCCTCGGCGTCCACTCGCGACGGACCCGCCAGCAGCCCGAGCATCCGCACCGAGTCCGCCTCGTCGAGCACCTCGACAACGATCGGCACGGCGTCCATGGTGGTCAGCGCCGCCCTGCTGGTGACCAGCACCGCGCAGCCGCCGCCCGCCGGCAGCAACGGCGCCACCTGGGCGGCGTCGACGGCGTTGTCGAGGACGACCAGGACTCGCCGGTCGGCCAGCAACGACTGGTAGTGGGCGGCCGCCTCCGCCGGAGCCGCGGGAACCTCGCCGTTGGGCACCCCCAGGGCCCGCAGGAAACGGCCGAGCACCTCGGCGGGCTGTAGCGGCGGCAGGCCCGGACTCGACCCCTGCAGATCGGCGTAGAGCTGGCCGTCGACGTAGCGGCCGGCCACGGCGTACGCCGCCCGCAGCGCCAGTGTCGACTTGCCGACGCCGCCGGGGCCGTGCAGCGCCAGCACCGGCGGGGTCGCGCCCGGCTCCGGGTCCGCGCACAGCGCGGTGAGCATCCGGGCGAGCTCGGCCGACCGGCCCACGAACAGCGCCGGCTCCCGCGGCAGCTGGCGCGGGCGCGGATGCCCGTTCCCGGCCTGCCCGTTCCCGGCCTGCCCGTTCTCCGGCCACCCGGTCACGGAGCCGTCCCCGGCCGGCGGCGTGGCGGGGGAGACGGCGACAGGCACGGCGGGAGGGACGGCGGGGGTCATCAGGTCCCCGTCCCGGCGCAGCACCGCCTGGTGCAGGCGGCGCAGCTCGGGTCCGGGGTCGAGCCCGAGCTCGTCGGCCAGGGTCCGGCGGGCCATCGCGAACACGTCCAGCGCGCCGACGACGTCACCGCACCGGTACAGGGCCACCATCAGCTGGCCGTACAGCCGCTCCCGCAGGGGGTGCTGTCCGATCAGCTCGCGCAGGCGCTCGGCCGCCGCCATGGGGCTGCCGAGCGCGAGCTGGATCTCCGTGTACTCCTCCGTCGCGCTCAGATACTGGTCGGTGAGACGGGCGACCACCTCGCGCAGGGTCGGACCCAGCGGCGCGTCCTCGGCCGCCCTGCCCCGCCACAGGGCGAGCGCCCGGGTGTAGGCGTCCTGAGCCGTCACGAGGTCCCGCCGGGCCAGTGCCTGGCGGCCGTGCGCGGAGAGCGCCTCGAACTGGAAGAGGTCGAACTCGGCCGGCGCGACCCGGAGCAGGTAGCCGGCGTCCGAGGTGACCAGCCGCTCGACGGCCGGGTCGGCGGAGGGGGGCAGCAGCCTGCGCAGCTGCATGAGGTAGGTGCGCAGGTTCGCCACCGCCGAGCGCGGCGGCTCGTCCCACACCTCGGCCACCAACGACCGGACCGGGACGACGTAGCCGGCGCGCGCGAGCAGCATGGCGAGGACCGTGCGCTGTTTCGGCGCCGTGATCCGTACGGGTGAGTCGCCGTCCTGGATCCGCACCGGGCCGAGGAGTCGAAACAACATCGTCCTGCCTTCCTCGACGGCCCCCGTGTCGACCGGCCCCGGCAGCCGCCATGACACCGGCTACAGGGCCGGTCCTCCCAGCCGGCGCAGCGCGACGCCGAGCAGCCGGTCAGCGGGGAAGAACCCCCGCTGCCGGGAGTCGATGCTGTCCGGGTTGTCGCCGAGGACCACCAGCGTCCCGGGGGGCACGTGGGCCACGCCGTCACCGGCGGCGATCCCCTGGGGCACCGGGTCACCGGGCAGCGCGGCGATCCGCTTGATGTTCCAGCGCCGGCCGTCCGCCCCGGGCGGTCCGGGCGCGTATCCGCCGGCGGGATCGGAGGGGGGCTCCAGCACGACGACGTCGCCCTGCCCCACCTGGCCGATCCGTCGCCGCCGCACCAGGACGCGGTCGCCGTCGGTCAGCGTCGGAGCCATGCTCATCCCGTTGACGGTGACCACCACATAGCGCCGGCGGGCCCACAGGGCGCCCGCGGCCAGCGCGAGGGCACCGGCAACCAGTCCACGAACGATCAACGTCACCGCGTCCTTCCGCCGCCGGCCCGGGGAGGGCCGATCCGCTCACGGGAAACGATCTCCACTGACGTGGTGTCTGTCAACAGTTCCGTCTCCGCCGCCGTCTCCGGGCGGGCGGCCCGCTAGCGGTCGTCGTCCCAGGAGAGGGCGGTCATCCGCCAGCCCTCCGGCGTGCGCAGGAAGTGGATGCTCTTCGTCCCCGTCCCGGTGAACGGCAGGCCGGCCTGAACGCCGCGCTTACGGTAGTGGCACAGCCGCTGCGCGACGTCGCCGAAGATCTCCGTGCGCTCCCAGGTCTCCTCCTCGGCGAACTCGGTGAGCTCGCCCGAGGTCAGCAGCTTCTGCCGCGGCTCGGCGAACGAGTCCAGGCTGTAGACCTCCTGCTGCGGCCCGCCCTTGACGATGATCCCGTCCGGGACGAAGAGCCGGTGGATCGCGCCGACGTCCGGGCGGGCGCCGTCCGCGTTGGTGAACAGGCGGAAGAAGGCCGCCGTCAGCCCGTCGATCTCGGCCTTGTCCGCAGCGGCCCGCGCCCCGCGGGCGCGCCACTCGTCGGCGAGCACCGACCAGACCTCGATGTCGACGCGCCGGCCCTCGCCCGGGTAGACCTGCCGCAGCGTGCCGTCGCAGGTCATGCCCAGCCGCTTGGCGACGTTGACGCTGCGCACGTTGCCGGCGACGGTCCGCCACTCGACGCGCTGGATGCCGCGCTCCCCCACCGCCCAGTCGAGGATCCGCCCGACGGCGCGGGTGATCAGCCCGTGCCCCTCCGCGCCGGGTTCGAGCCAGCAGCCCGCCTCGCAGACGCCCAGCGCGGTGTCGAACGACACGAACAGCACGCCGCCGACGAGTGTGCCCTCCAGCCAGATCCCCCAGATGCCGCCCGCGTCCTGTGCCCGCTTGTCGGCGTAGCGCCGCAGCACCGCACGGGCCTCGGCGAGGTCGGTGGCGACGAACGTCGGCGACACCCACGGCGAGATGTGCTCACGCGCCCGGTCGAGATTGGCGAGGAACTCCTCGGCCAGCCACGGCTCGAGCGGCCGCAGTTCCGCGCGGGCGGTGAGGGGGAGAGCGAACATCGGACCTCCGGTCGGGTTCGTAACAAACGTTCGGTATGTAGGCTAGTGGGCCATGACTCCCGCCCGCACCGACCACGACGCCCGCCGCCACGACGTCTCCGAGGCGGTCTGGCGGGTCCTCGCCGAGCACGGGTTCGCCGGCCTCACCCTGCGCGCGGTCGCGGCGGCCATGGGGGCTTCCACCGGGCTCGTCACGCACTACTTCGCCGGCAAGCACGAGCTGATCGCCCACGCCCTCGACATCCTGGAGACACGCACGCGGCAGCGCCCGCGTCTGAAGGCGCCCGCGGGCGGGCTGCCCGCGCTACGCGCCCACCTGCTCGACATCCTCCCGCTGACGTCGGAGGGTGTGGCGATGAACCGGATCTGGGTCGGCTCCTGGGACGTGGCGCTCTCCGACCCCGCGCTCTTCACCGCGCAGGCCACCCGGTACGACCGCATCCGCGCGGTGCTGTGCACCGCGATCGAGGACGCGCGGCGCCTGGGCGAGCTGCCCGCCCGGGCCGACGCGCAGCGACTGGCGACGACCGCGCTGTCCTTCACGCACGGCCTGGTGGTGCAGGCGCTCTTCGCCCCGGAGAGGTTCCCGCCGGAGCACCAGATCGAGCTCGTCGACGACTTCCTCGCCACCCTCGCCACCGGCGCCGGGCGGCCCGCCTGACCGCCGGGCGCTGATCGCACGGCGTGCGGGCGTGGCGACGGCGTCGGCGGCGAGGGACCGCGGCGCCGACGCCGTCACGCTCCGCCGGTCAGGCGGGCGATCTCGTCGCGTACGGCGCGGCCGAGCCCGTCGAGGAGCCGATCGGCACGGCCGTCCGAGGTCGCCGACAGCAGTCCCGCGACGACGGCGGGCGGCACGTATCCGAGCACCCGGCAGGCGCGCCGCACCGTCATCGCCTCCACCAGGCGGACCGCGGCGGGGACGATGCCGAGCGCGCCGAGGACAGCGGCCGTGACACGGTCATCCGTGTGCGCCAGGATGCTCGCGCTCCGGCTGGGGGGCATCGCGCCCACCAGCCTGGCCGCCCGATGCGGGCTCATGTGGTCGATCACCCGCGCGGCTCGCGGCAGCGGCAGCAGCGCCAGCACCTCGGCGGCCGTGCCCGGCGCCTCCGCCGCGCCGTCCAGGAGCCGCCCGGCGGCCTTCGGCTCCATCGAGCCGAGCAGGGCGGCGGCCTCCTGGCGGGGCCGGTCGAGCAGCGGGCTGGTGCCGTCGCGGCCCTTCTCCGCCCGGACCGGATCCCGGACCGGACCTCGGGCCGGATCCCGAACCGGATCCCGGGCCGGGTCTCGGGCCGGGTCTCGGGCCGGACCTCGGACCGGGTCTCGGACCGGCCCCAAGCCGCGCGCGCCGTGTCCGCGCCGCGCCTCCCGGCCCGTTCCCGGGCCGGCGCGCCGCTCCGACTCCTCCCGTCCATGGGACCGCGGCGCCGGTCTAGGGGGCCGCGGCGGCGGGCCCGCGAGGATCGCGTCCAGCCGCCGCCCCAGCTCGGCCGCCCCCATCCGCCGGGCGGGGTCGGTGACGAGCAGGCCGGCGATCGCGTCGGCGAGCGGACCCGGTCGCCGGAAGCGCGGAGGACGCCCGGCGGTGACCGCCCGCGCCGTTTCGATCAGGCCGGCACGGAGGAACGGCGAGTAGCCCTCCAGCGCGCAGAACAACGTCACTCCCAGCGACCACAGGTCCGACGCCGGCCCCACCACGTGCCCGTCGATCCGTTCGGGCGCCATGAAATCGACGGTTCCGAGCAGCATGTTGGTCGAAGTGAGGCCGCCCTCCCCGGAGATCCGCGCGATCCCGAAGTCGACCAGGAAGACCCGGTCACCGGGATCGACGACGATGTTGGCCGGTTTGACGTCCCGGTGCAGCACCTGCGCGTCGTGCACGGCGGACAGGCCGGCCAGCACCTCGCGTCCGACCCGGGCGATCTCCCGCTCGGACAGGCCCTGCCGCCGGGAGAGGGCCTGCTGCTCGATCCGGCGGTCCAGCGGCGTGCCCTCGATGTACGCCATGACGATCCACGGCGATCCGTCGTCCATGAAGGCGTCGTAGATGTCGACGACCGCCGGATGCCGGATCCGCGCGGCGGCACGCGCTTCGCGCAGCGCCCTCTCCCGCCGTACGGCCGTGTCCTCGCCGTGCGGCGCCAGCAGGATCTCTTTGAGCGCGACGGATCGCCGCAGCGTCCGGTCCCAGGCCAGCCACACCGTGCCCATGCCGCCCCTGCCGAGCCGGGACCTCAGCTCGTACCGGCCTCCGACGATCCGTGCCGTCATCCGGTGGCCTCAGTCCTCGTCGGGGAGCAGCTCGATCCCACCCGAGCGCTCCGCCCCCGGTCCTGGCCTCCGCAGGATGCGGGTGTCCGGCATGCCGCGCAGGACCTGGTCCTCCAGGGGCCCGTACTCGTAGCCGGAGTCGGCCGGCTCGACCTGGGTGTCGTTCGGTCCCCGGGGAGGCCCCGCCTCCTCTCCGAAGGCGGCGCCGGGCCGTCGCGGCGCGTCCTCCCGGGGCGACCAGATGCGCCAGACGCTGTCCGACCCGCCGGGCTCCGCCGGCCGGGACCGGGCCCCGGCGCGGATGCCGAACTTCTCGCGCATGCCGTCCAGCTCCTGGCGCTCGGCGAGCGCGAGCGCCTTCTCGTAGATGCCGGGCCGCTGCATGAGCTTCACCGCGACCGGCAGGCATTCGATGAGCAGGAACAGCGCGAACAGCAGCAGCCGGGCCAGGCTGAGGGTGAGGTCCTTGCCGGTCAGCTCGTTGAGCGCCCGGAGCCGGGTGAGCAGCCCGTCGGTGGCCAGGTTGTCCTCGTCGAAGGTCCGCTGGATCCCGGCCTGCTGCTCGACCGCGGCGTTGAGCTGGCGCTGGACCTTGGGCAGAGCCTCCTCGGCGGCGGCGAGCCGTGTTTTCTTGGCCTGTTCCCCGGTCGCGTTCAGCTCCCGCTTGCGGTCCTCTATCTGCCGGGTGAGCAGCTCGATGCGCCCCTTGTCCTTTTCGTACGCGCGCTGGCTCTCCCGAGCGAGTGGACCATTGCCCTTTTTAATGCAGTTTGGGCCACCATAGAGCTGACACTGCCACTCTTTGTAGTGTTTGTCCGCTTGCTTCTGCTCATCGGCGCGCTGGGCGGACAGTGCCGTTATCTTCGGGTCGCGTTCCATGTCAAGGGGGACGTCGCCGCCGGAGGAAATCACCTGGCGCAGCTCGGCCACCTCCTTGCGGAGCTGGTCGACCCCCTTCCCCACCGCGCCCTGCTCCTGCTGTACGGCGAAGGCGTCGCCGCGCCGCTGCTTCATCTCGGCGATCTGGGTGTCGATCTCGGCCTTGAAGACCTGCAGCACCAGAGGAGTGGAGATCACCAGGCCGAGCACGACGGCGACCAGGACGCGCGGCACGGCCAGCGCCCAGCGGTTCGGCGCGTCGGCCCTGATGGTGGAGACGAGCCACCGGTCAAGGCTGAGGATCGCCAGGCCCCACAGCAGAGCGGTGGCGACGGCGAGGACGATGTTGACGCCGAGCGTGCTGTTGAGGGCGAACGTCATGGAGACGAAGGCGAGCACGCTCGTGGTGAGGACGGCGCCCCCGATGCCCTCGAATTTGCCGCGTTCGGTCGGGCACGTCCGGAGAACCTCGGGCCGCGCCCCTGACAGTGTGACCAAAACCGCGGACAGCGCGCTCAGGAAACGTCTCATGCTCCTCCTCGGGAAGGGAGTCTCACCGCGTCGGCGCCGATTGGAACGGTGCCGGCCCCCGGAGGGGATATCAGCGCCAATCATCCGGAGGGGATATCATAGGCGCCCAATATCGCATTTACAGATACCCGATAGAATTTCATCGAGGGATCTCGACGCAACCCCTCGCCCCAGCAATACCCCCTAACGTCATATACGCCGATTAATCAGGACACCGGTGACGCAGCACAGCTAATACGACATATCTATGGAGGACTCCTCGTGCCGGAGCCCGACAGGGATCTGAGCAGGAAGGCGATCGCCCAGGCCCTGGCCGATCTCGCCGACACCGAACGCCTCACCCTGGTGGAGGTCGCCGCCGACGGCCTCACCACGTTCCTGCTCCATCGGGACGACAACGGTTGCCCCCGCGGCCGGAGCTGGTCGGCGACCTGGCCGGGCCTCGCGGGCGAACGCGGGTGGGACACCGATCCGGCCGGGACTCGGGAGGCCGTGCTACGCACGACCCGCGCCGCCCTGTCCTCCGCCGGCGTGATCCTCCTGGCCGCCTCCTCCGCCGATCCGAAGGTCGAGCAGGCCCTCGCCTGGCTGCGTGCGGCGCATCCGGCCGCGCAGGTGCTGCGGACCGAAGCCCCGATCGCCCCACGGGTCCGGGAGGTCATGGCGGACGACCCGCTGACCAGGTCGTACGAGCTGGTCGTCGTCCTCGTCGACCCGGACACCAGCCGGCCTCGGCTGACCAGCAGGCAGCTGTTCCCCCTCGGCTCCCGCCCGGGGGCCCGGGTCCGGGTCGCCCTCCGCTGTGCGGCCGCCGGCGCGCACGGCACCGCGTTCGCCGTGGTCACCTGGCAGGGTCCGGAGCCGCGGCTGCTGTCGGTCCAGTCCGCCCCGGTCACGCCCGGCCGGTATGAGGTGACCGCCGAGCTGATACGGCCCGGCCGGGTGCGGTTCACCGGCCTGCCCACGCTCTCCCCCGACCCCCGGGAGTGGAATCAGCTCGTCGCCGCGCTGCCGGACCGGCTGCCGGAGGGCACCGGCCCGGCGCATCTCGTCTGCGCGGTGGAGGTCTGCGGAGCGGACGACCAGGTCGCGGAGCGGCTGAGCCGGGCACGTCAGATGATCAGCTCTGCCTCCGGCGAGATCGGCGGCCGGCTCCGGGTCTCCCTCCTGGCCTACGCGGCGCACTCGTACGACCCGTCGGCGCCGGAGTTCCCGGTGCGGGTCGCGGCCTGGGAGGCCGGCGTGGGAGAGGCCCTGAACGCGCTCGGCGCGCTGGAGGAGCGGGGAGCGGTGGCCAGGGGATACCCATACCACCCCCACGCGGCGCAGCTCGAGGACATGCTCGCCGTGGTGGCCGAACGGCTCGGCCGGGCGGATCCGACGCCCGCCGTCATCCTCACGGTCGGAGGCCGCCCGCCGCACCCGGCCCGCACCGACCAGTCCAGGATCCTGCCCTGCCCCCACCGGCACGACTGGCGGAAGCTGATCGCCGCCCTGCGGCAGCGGCAGGGCACGGTGCTGGGCGCGATCTGCGACCAGCCCGCCGACCAGGCGCACCAGGCGTGGCACCGGATCGGCGCGGCGGCCCTGGCCCATCTGGAGGCGGTGGACGTGCGCGGCCTGGCCGCCGATCTCGGCCTGGTCGCCCCCTCCCCCGTGCATCTCCCGTTCCCCCTGCTCGACGAGACGGAGTGACGACGCGCATGCAGCCCGACCCGAGCCGGGAACGCCCCGATCACAACATCGCCATGTGGGGCGCTCCCGGCAGCGGCAAAACCACCCTGCTTGCGGCGTTGTTCATCGCCCTGACCAGGAGAAACGATGACTGGAAGATCGTCGGATCCGATCCCGCGTCGTCGGACTACCTGATCGAGAAGACCAACGCCCTGTTGCGGGGCAAGGTGTTCCCCGAGGCGAGCATGGCCCTGGAGCGCTATCACTGGACGCTGATCGGCCCCACTCTCCGCAAGCCCGGCTTCTGGGGCAGGAAGGCCAAGCCGGGGCCGCCGACCCGGATAGGCATCGGCATGGTCGACGCTCCCGGAGGGTTGTTCGGTACGGGACGGCGTCCGGCGGGCGGCCCGAGCGCTCCGGACCTCTCGGGAGACCCGCGCCGGCAGGAGCTGCTGGACAATCTCGAGCGGAGCCGGGGCATCGTCTTCCTGTTCGACCCGATCAGGGAGTTCACCTTCGGGGACGCCTTCGACCACATGCACGCCCCGCTCGCCCGGCTCGCCGAGCGGATGCTCGTCGCCGGCGAGTTCGCCGACGGGAAGCTGCCGCACCACATCGCCGTGTGCGTCACCAAGTTCGACGACCCCCGGGTGCTGGAGACGGCCGAGAAGCGGCGGCTGCTCACCGCGGACGTCGACGATCCGTACCGGCTGCCCCGGGTGGCCAGCGAGGACGCGCGGGAGCTGTTCCACGAGCTGTGCCAGGTGTCGGCCAGCGGCAACGCCGACATGGTGCTCAACGCGCTCGACCAGTTCTTCCACCCCGATCGGATCCGCTTCTTCGCCACGTCCTCGATCGGCTTCTACGTGGACCGGCGCACGAAGCATTTCGACTGGGACGACTTCCAGAACATGGTCCCCGGAGAGGCGGACGAGGACTCACGCATCCGGGGGCAGCTGCATCCGATCAACGTGGTGGAGCCCATGCTCTGGCTGGGGCAGCGGCTCGCCGCGGTCCGGCCGGCGACGGAGGTCTCGTGACCGGCCGCGAGATCGGATTCGAGTGGGCACTGGAGGGGAAGCGGCCCGGTGCCCACGACGACTACGAGCTGCTCTCCTGGAGCGACGACCGCCTCGGGCCCGAGGTCTTCGAGGAGATCAGGAGCAGATATGCCACGGGTCTCTCGGCGGATCTGCCCCAGGTGACGATCGCGGTCGCGGCGACCAGGGAGCGCGAGCAGGTGTCGCACCACATCGTGCTCGCGGCCCAGGAGTGGTCGGGGCACCGCGACGCCACCAACCGCAAGATCGCTTACACCCGCTGGTTCTACGTCCCCTACCAGGAGCTGGCCGTCCATCAGGTGTCCTACGAGGCGCTCTACCACGCCCTCGTGGGCCTGCCGGTGACCCCGTCCCCTCCCCTGGCCGTACGCGTGCCGGAGTTCGACCCCACGGCCCTCGCCCCCGGGCCGGACGCGCGGTGCGCCGCCGCGCTGCTGCTGACCGGGCGGCCCGTCTGCGTGGTGGGCGCGGACAGGGTCCCCATGATCGAACGGTTGCGCTTCCTGGACACCGTCGCCGCGCTCCTGCCGTACGGCATGCGGACGAGGCTGACCGCGGCGACCTGGACCAGCAGCACGGCCCGGCACAAGATCAGACTGTCCTTCGCGCGGCACGCGCCGGAGAACGCCTACGAGGTGCGGTGGGGGCACGGAGCGGAGATCACCTGGCAGGACGGCCCGGCGAACGTGTGCCTGAGCCTGCTGGCCCGGCCCGACGTCCGGCTCGCGGACATGCTGCGGGGGCTCGCCGGGCTGACCAATCCGCTGTCGTTCGGCCCCGAGGACCTGCCGGACGCCGTGCGGCTGCTCGAACACTCCGGCTATCCCGAACTGCGGCCCCACGCCGCCACCGGCGTGTGGTGGAAGAAGGAGCGTGAGCCGGCTCCGGGAGGAGGCGCCCCGGGACCCGAGGCGGCCCTGCCGGCCCCGCCGGCCCCGGGACCGGGTGAGCCGCGGCCGACCTCACCCGTACGCAAGCTATGGAAGTGGCCGCGCCGGGGCACCGGCGAGGGGCCGGCCGCAGGCGCGCTCGGCACAGTGCCCGACGTCGTGCCCGAGAGCCGGGCCACGCCCGCCGCGGCGACCGTGCCCTACCGGCCGGCGGCCGCCGCGGGCCCGGCCCCGGGCACTGTGCCGGGCGCCGCCCTGAGCGCTGTGCCGCCCTCGATGCGGACCGCGCTCGGCGGGCTGGAACAGGCCGACCGCGGGAGACGGCCCGGCTGGGGCCTGCACGGCAAGGTCACCATGGTCGTGGCGTTCGCGACGCTGGCCATCACCTTGATCGGCGCCGGTGTCGTCGCGATGCTGCGCGCTCCGGGCGGCGATCCCCTCGCCGAGGGGAGCGCGGCCGGGGCGGCACCGGGCACGGTCGTCGTCCAGGCCCCGTCCGGGCCGGAGAACGAGTTCGCCAGGAACCTCGTGGCCGAGGCCGTCCGGCGGACGGGCCACCGGGCCGAGATCCGGCTGAGCGACGCCCCCGCCGTGACCGCGCCCGCCGTGGAACCGGCCGTGGTCCTCATGGAGATCCCTCCCACCGATCCCGCCCTCTCGGGCGCCCTGCCGACGTGGCCCGCCAATCCGCTGGCGGCGCACGGGTTCTCCGCGGTCGCCGCCATCCCGGTCCCGGACCAGGACGTCCTGGTCTACGACATCGATCTGATCAGCCCGGAGAAGTTGACGGCGGCCTTCGCGCATCCTGACGAGGAGGTCCGAATCTCCGTGCCGGACGCCCCCCGGAAGGGGCCCTCCGGGGAGGGGCCCGAGCGGGCCCTGCGGCAGCGCCATCCCTGGCTGCGTCTGGAGACCGTCCCGGCGCTCGACCCGCTGCGCGCCCTCCGGGACAAGGCGGTGCAGGCCGCCGTCGTGCCCCGCGAGGCCGCCCGCGACAGCGGTTATCCCCGATCGGAAGCGCTCGCCGGGCTGCCGGGCCGCTCGCTGCTCATTCTGTGCGACCAGGCCGTCGGCCAGGCGCTGCGCGACGCGCTGGACACGGTCGCCCGGTCCGTCGACCCCGGCAGGCTGGCATCGGAGGACTTCGACTCCCCGGTGACGGCGGCCGCCCGGCTGGTCGAGTCGGCCCTGCCGCCGTCCGACGCCGTCCCCCTTGCCGGGGGCCCCGAGAGCGACGGGGGGGACCCCTTCTGGCCCGCCCTCTCCCTGGTCGCCGCCGGGGGCGCCGCCGGGTTCCTGGCCCTCCTGCTGGCGATACGGCTGCCGACCAGGATCGAGCCGCACCCGCACCCGCCGCACCCACCGTCCGCGCCGGCCTCGCCCGGTTCCTGAGCACGCGGCGCCTGACCACGCGACTTCTGAGCACGCGCCCTGCCGCCACGCCCTGCCGCCCGTGAAGTCGCAGGACCTCCGCCGTGGAGCGGCGGCCCTCATTCTCGCCGCCGGACACGGTCTCAGGGCCGTCCAATGACGAGAGCCCAGGCCGGCTGTGCGACCTGGGCTCTCGTGCTGGTGCGCCGCCAGGGACTCGAACCCCGGACCCGCTGATTAAGAGTCAGCTGCTCTAACCAACTGAGCTAGCGGCGCGTGAAGCTCTTGAAGGATAGCGCACTTCCCGGAGGGCTCCGAAACGGAGAACGGCGAACCGCTATGGTAGAACAACATTCGGTCCTGTACTGGGAGTGCACATGTGGTTCCCCTCGCCCGCCGACGCCCGGGAGCGGCTCAGCGCCGTGGACTACCTCGCCGACGACTCCATCGCGACCTCGGTCTTCCTGGCCGGCGCGCTCGGCAAGCCGCTGCTCGCCGAGGGGCCGGCGGGAGTGGGCAAGACCCAGCTCGCCAAGGCCGTGGCGGCGGCGACCGGGGCCCGGCTCGTCCGGCTGCAGTGTTACGAGGGGCTCGACGAGGCCCGCGCGCTGTATGAGTGGAACTACAAGAAGCAGCTCCTGCGGATCCAGGCCGGGACCGGCCAGGACTGGGACGCCACCCAGGACGACATCTTCACCGAGGAGTTCCTGCTCGAAAGGCCCCTGCTGCGGGCGATCAGGTCCGAGGCCCCGACGGTCCTGCTGATCGACGAGACCGACAAGGCCGACGTCGAGGTGGAGGGCCTGCTGCTGGAGATCCTCTCCGACTACCAGGTCACGATCCCCGAGCTCGGCACGGTCACCGCCGTGCGCAGGCCGTACGTGGTGCTGACCTCCAACGCGACCCGCGAGCTGTCCGAGGCGCTCAAGCGGCGCTGCCTCTACCTGCACCTGGAGTATCCGACGCCGGAGCGCGAGCGCGACATCGTGCTGGCGCAGGTGCCCGAGATCGAGGCGGCCCTGGCCGAGCAGCTCGCGCGCACGGTCGCCACGATGCGCGCGCTCGAACTGAAGAAGGCGCCCTCGATCGCCGAGACCGTCGACTGGGCCAACACGCTGCTCGCGCTGGGCCGTACCGAACTGGACGAGGCGACGGTCGCCGCCACCCTCGGGGTGGTGCTCAAGCACGCCTCCGACCAGGCCCGGGCGCGCAAGGAGCTGGCCCTGTGAGCGGCGGGGCGCGGGAGGCGGGCACCCCCGTGAGCGGCCCGGTCCGGGGAGCGGGAGACGCTGTGCGCGGCCGGACCCTGGGGGCGGGGAACCCGGTGAGTGGCCCGGCCGGCGGGGCGGGGGGCGGGAGGTGAGCCTGCTCGACCGGCACGTCGGCTTCGTGCACGCCCTGCGCGAGGCCGGGCTGCCGGTCTCGCTCGCCGAGGGGCTGGACGCGGCCCGGGCGCTGCAGGTGATCGACCTGGCCGAGCGGGAGTCGCTGCGCGCCGCCTACGCCACGACCCTGGTCAAACGGCCCTCGCACCGCCCGGGCTTCGACACGCTCTTCGACCTGTGGTTCCCCGCCGCCACCACGGGCCTGTACGGCCCGCGCCCGCAAGACGGTCCGTACGCCGATGAGCTGGATCCGGAGACCGCGGCGGTCGCCGAGCTCCGTGACCGGCTGGCCGAGCTGCTGCTGGGCGCCGACGGGATGAACGACTTCGCCCGGGCGATGGTGGAGCGCTTCGGCCGCCAGCCCGCGGCCCCCGGCCGGCAGAACTGGTTCTCCTACCCGGTGCTGCGGGCGCTGTCCCCCGAGACGCTCATGGCCCGGCTGCTGGCCGAGGTGCTGGCCGGCCAGGAGCGCGGCGGCCTGGCGGAGAAGGTGGCCCGGCAGCGGATCGGCGAGAACACCAGGCGGTTCGAGGAGGCCGTCTCCGCCGACGTGCGCCGCCGCATCGCCGAGGACTCCGGGATCGAGCGGATCGCGCGCTCGGCCGTGCGGCCGCCGCTGGAACAGCTCGACTTCCTCCGGGTGACCGGGGCCGACCTGGCCAGGCTGCGCCGGGAGGTCCACCCCCTCGCCCGCCGCCTGGCCACCCGGCTGACCGTCAAGCACCGGCTCGGCCACCGGGGCCGCCTGGACTTCCGCCGGACCGTGCGGGCCTCGCTGTCCACCGGCGGGGTGCCGCTGACCACCTTCAACAGGCCGCGCCGCCCGCACCGGCCCGAACTGGTCATCCTCTGCGACACCAGCGACTCGGTCGCCTCGTTCGCCCACTTCACGCTGCTGCTGACCTACGCGCTGCGCGAGCAGTTCGCCAAGGTCCGCGCGTTCGGCTTCGTGGACACCGTGGACGAGATCACCCGCTTCTTCGTCCCCGGCGCCGACGTGGTGGAGGCGATGACCCGGCTGACCCGGGAGGCCGACATGGTGCGGTTCGGCCGGACCAACTACGGCAACGCCTTCGAACGGTTCGCCGAGCGGTACGGCGACGCCGTCGGCCCGAAGACGTCCCTGCTGATCCTGGGCGACGCGCGGTCCAACTACCAGCCGCCCGCGCTGGAGACGCTGCGACGGCTGAGCCGGCAGGCCCGGCACGCCCACTGGCTCAACCCGGAGCCGGTGAGCCAGTGGGACACCGGCGACTCGCTGGCCACGGCCTACGGCGGCATCGTCCCGATGCGCGAATGCCGCAACGTCGTCCAGCTCGCCGCCTTCGTCGAGGAGCTCGCCTGAACCGGCCGGTCCGGGTTCAGCGCATCCGGCGCAGCACCCGGGCGGCGGTGCGGGCGAGCAGCTCCACCTGGCTCTCGTCGAACTCCGCGCGCGGCCCGCGCACGATCCACCGGGCCACCAGGCGCGGCTTGAGCAGGGTGAGCCCCTCGGCGGTGACCGTCCGCCGGAGCCGCCCGCCGTGCACCGCGAGCAGCGGCTCGATCGTGACGGGGATGCCCGACTCCCGGGAGAGCACCTGAGCCAGCGATTCGGAGGCGTCGACGAGCGCCTTGGCCACCTTCGTGCCGTATTTCTCGCCGAGGAAGAGCCGGTCGCCGTAGCGGGCGATCTCGGTCTCGGGGTCCCACGCCTCGTTGTCGACCACCCAGATGCCGCCGGGGCCGATGACGAGATGGTCGATCGAGGCCTGTCCGGGCACGGCGCGGCCGTCGAGGACCTGGTAGCCGAGCCTGCGGAGCTTGCGGCGCAGCAGCTTGCCGGTGATGACCTCGCCCCGGCGCCGGCCGCGCCAGACGGCGGTGGCCTCGTAGGAGTACCACGCCCAGAACATGTCCGCGCCGGCGACCAGCAGGCCGGCCGCGAGCCCGACCGCCGGGGGTGCGGGCAGGTCGAAACGGTAGGCGAGCAGGATGCCCACGACCAGGCCCGCCGCCGCCTTGACCATGCGCATCTTCCGGCGCTGGTCGGCCTCCTTGAGCCAGAACTGTTCGTACATGACCTGGGGTGACAGGCCGTGAACCTGGTCGTCTGGCGTCACGTAGATTGATCCGCCGGGCACAGCGAACCCCCAGGGTCGGTTGGTGGCAAGGAGGCGGATCTGCAACGCTGAAGATCCCTCAATCATGAAATACCCAAGCGGGGGCTCCAGGCATCCGAAGGTGACGTAACTAACACAACCCAGATACCCGGCCAATGCCTTAACCGACCAGTCGGTATGCTTACCGCACCACACATTGGGGGGCAGATGAGTCAGGACCAGGACCAGGAGCCGGTACGGCAGCGCCTGCTCGGCGAGGCCACCCGCCTGTTCGCCGAGCGGGGCTTCGAGAGCACCTCGGTGCAGGAGATCGTCACAGCGGCCGGCGTCACCAAGGGCGCCATGTATCACTATTTCGACTCGAAGGATGACCTGCTCCACGAGATCTACGGGCGCGTGCTGCGCATGCAGATGGAGCGGCTCACCCGGTTCGCCGACGGGCCGGGCCCGGTGGCCGAGCGCCTGCACGCCGCCGCCGCCGACGTCGTGCGGACCACGGTGGAGAACCTGGACGACTCCAAGATCTTCTTCCGCTCCATGCACCTGCTCGCCCCCGACACCCGCAAAAGCGTCCGCGCCGAGCGCCGCCGCTACCACGAGCGCTTCCGCGACCTGGTGACCGAGGGCCAGCGCGAGGGCACCTTCAGGACCGACACCCCGGCGGAGATGGTCGTCGACTTCTTCTTCGGCTCGGTCCACCACCTGGGCACCTGGTACAGCCCGGAGGGGGCGCTGTCCGGCGCCGAGGTCGGAGAGCACTTCGCCGACCTGCTGCTCACCTCGCTGCGCCCGAAGTGACCCGCCCGCCCTGGTAGCCGCGGCGCACCGCGTCGCCGACGGGCCCACCACGGACGGACTGCGACGGCGCCCCGCCGCGCAGCGCCTGTTCCAGGCCCGTGACGGCCGGCTCGACCAGGCCGGCCCGGCCAGGCAGTGCTCGACACCCCGCAGAACAGCCGACCCGGCGGCCGCGCCGGGGCCGGCCGTGCCCAGACGGCCCGACCGACCGGCAAGCGGGGGCCCCGAGCGCCCGACCCGCAAGCGTGAGGCCCTGAGCGTCCGCACGCGTATTCCGGCCGGAACCGCCAGGCGTCCTCACCTCGGAATTCTCGGAATCCTCGAACACCCGCCCCACAGATCCTCCGTGCGCCGGTCATCTAGGCCAGGAGATGACCTACAAGAACCCTAGTGTGGTCCACGTGACCGCAGCGGGGATCCGGGTCGGGACGTCCGGCCGGTAGGGCCGGAAGACTCCTCGGAAAAATATGGAATGAATCATTCCGTTCTACTATTATGGAACGGAACGAACAGTTCCATTCAATGGCCCGCGCGCGATCGCGGAACCCCCTCCCGCGATCCCCCGCAGCGTTCACGCATCCCCCGAACGACAGGCTCTGGAGGAGCAATGACCACCCTCGACATCCGCCCGGTTGAGGCAGCGGAGGCCGCCGGGCCCGCGCCGTACAGGTGGCGCTGGCCGGCGCTCTTCGTGATCCTCGCCGGCTCCGTGATGGAGCTCCTCGACGCCACCGTCACCAACATCGCCGGCCCGACGATGCAGGCCGACCTCGGCGGCGGGACCTCGATGATCCAGTGGCTGGGCGTGGCCTACACGCTGGCCATGACCGCCGGCCTGCTCACCGGCGGGCGCCTGGGCGACATCGTCGGCCGCAAGCGGATGTTCCTCATCGGCGCGGCCGGCTTCGTGATCGGCTCGCTGCTCTGCGCGGTCTCCGTCTCGCCGGAGACCGTGATCGCCGCCCGCGTGGTCCAGGGCCTGTTCGGCGCCGCCATGGTCCCGCAGGGGCTCGGCATGATGAAGGAGATGTTCCCGCCCAAGGAGCTCCAGGTGGCCTTCGGCGCGTTCGGCCCGATCATGGGACTGTCCGCGATCGGCGGGCCGATCCTGGCGGGCTGGCTGGTCGACGCCGACCTGTTCGGCACCGGCTGGCGCATGATCTTCCTGATCAACCTGCCGATCGGCCTGGTCACGGTGCTGGCCGCGATGAGGTTCCTGCCCACCGGCCGCCCGGCCCGGGCCCTCCGGCTCGACCTCCCCGGCGCGCTCCTGGCCTCCCTCGGCTCGCTGCTGATCGTCTTCCCGCTGGTCCAGGGCCGCGAGCACGGCTGGCCGGCGTGGACGTTCGTGATGATGGCCGGCTCCATGGCGGTGTTCGCGCTCTTCGGCTGGTACGAGTCGCGCCGCAACCGCAGGGGCGGCGACCCGCTGATCGCGCCGAGCCTGTTCCGCAAGCGGGCGTTCATCGGCGGCATGTTCACCGGAACGATCTACTTCTCCGCCTTCAGCGGGTTCGGCCTCGTCTTCAACCTCTACACCCAGCTCGGCCTCGGCTACACCCCGCTGAAGGCCGGCCTGGCCGGCGTCCCGCTCTCCGTGGGCATGATCATCGGCATGGGCGCCATGCAGGCGGTCAGGAGGCACGGCCGCCGGGTGCTGCACGCGGGCGCCGTGATCATGACGGCCGGCGTCGTCGCCCTCCTGCTGCTCCTCGGCCCCGAGGTCAGCCCCTGGCTGCTCGCCCCGGCCCTGCTCGTCACCGGCCTGGGGTCCGGGCTGATCATGGGCCCCTACTTCGAGATCGCGCTGGCCGGGGTCGAGCCGCACGAGACCGGCTCCGCCTCCGGCACGCTCACCGCGCTCCAGCAGGTCGGCGCGGCGCTCGGGGTGGCCCTGCTCGGCACCGTCTTCTTCGGCGCGATGGAAGGCGACCCGACCGCCGCCGCGCAGAGCACCTTCTGGGTCGTCGCCGGGATGGTCGCGCTGACCTTCCTGGCCGGTTTCCTCCTGCCCAGGCAGGCGCGCGAGGACGCGGACCCGGTCCACTGACCGGCCCGCGGGCGTACGGCCGGCCGGGGATGCCGGCCGTACCCCGATCTCCCCGCGACGGCCCCCGGCTCCGTGCCGGGGGCCGTCGCGCCGGCGCGGGCCGGACGGAGCACGGACGGGCAGGGGCGCGGGTCAGCCGGGGGCGGGCAGGTCCGCCAGGACCGCCAGGGCGTCCCGATGGGCGCCGGGAGCGCCGAACGCGATCTCGGTGGACTTGGCGCGTTTGAGATACAGGTGCACCGGGTGCTCCCAGGTCATCCCGATCCCGCCGTGGAGCTGCACGCTCTCCTCGGCGACGCGCACCGCCACCTCCGAGCACCAGGACTTGGCCACCGCCGCCGCCAGCTCGCCCGCCTCGACCGCCGCCGCGCCGTACGGGACCGCCGCCAGCAGGTCGGCGGCGTTCCTCGCCGCCGCGCGGGCGCGCACCACGTCCAGCCAGAGGTCGGCCATCCGGTGCTTGATCGCCTGGAACGACCCGACCGGCCGGGCGAACTGGTGGCGCTCCTTGATGTAGGCGAGCGTCGTCTCCAGGCACCACTCGGCGACCCCGAGCTGCTCGGAGGCGAGCAGCCCCGCCCCCAAGGACAGCACCTCCCGCACGTCGAGAGAGCCGATCGCCTCACCCGGGGCGTCGGAGAACGTGACGGTGGCGATCGGCCGGGTCAGATCCAGCGACGGCGCCACCTCGACCCGGGCGTGCTCGGCCGCCACCTGGTAGAGCGCCCTCCCGACCGGGACGAGCAGCACGTCGGCCACGTCCGCGCCGGCCACCGACCGGACCACCCCGTTCAGGGTCCCCCGGTCGGTGACGGTCACGGTCTCCGGCAGCGGCCGGTACGGCGAGGCCGCCAGCGACACCACGAGCGCCGCCGTGGTCTCACCGGAGGCGAGCTCCTGGATCAGGTCCTCCTCGCCGACCCGCAGCAGCGCCGCCGTCGCGAGCACCGAGCTGGTCAGGAACGGCACCGGCGCCACCGCCCGCCCCAGCTCCTCCAGCACCACCGCGACCTCCCGCGCCGACGCCCCCGCCCCGCCGTACTCCTCCGGCACGAGCAGCCCCGCCACCCCGATCTCCCGCGACAGCGTCTTCCACAGGTCCATGTCGTACGGCACGGCGGACTCGGCCCGCCTCAGCACCGTGTCAGGGCCGCAGCGGTCGGCGAGCAGACCCCGCACGGAGGCCCGCAGCTCCTCCTCGACCTCGGTGTACAGCAGCGTCATCGTCGCTCACCACTCCTCATCCGCCACGCGATCCGTCCGTCCCGCACGGTCACTGCGCTCACCACGTCCAGCTCGCTCCATGTCACCGTCGCTCACCGCTCCCCGTCCGCCGCGCGGCCGCGCCGGCCCCTGTCACCGGGGCAGGTCCTTCCACGGCACGTCCTTGTCGACGCGGGGCTCGGACGGCAGGCCGAGCACCCGCTCGGCGACGATGTTGCGCAGGATCTCGGAGGTGCCGCCCTCGATCGAGTTCCCCTTGGCGCGCAGGTAGCGGTAGCCGGGGCCCCGGCCGAAGAAGTCCACGCTGTCGGAGCGGCGGAAGGTCCAGTCGTCGTAGCCGAGCCCCTCCTCCCCGCGCATCTCCACGTCGAGCCCGGACAGCGCCTGGTTGAGCGAGGCGAAGGAGAGCTTCATGCCCGAACCCTCCGGTCCGGGCTGCCCGGCCGACAGCTGCTCGCGCAGCCGCGCCCCGGCCAGCCGCGTCACCTCCGCCTCCACCCAGAGCCGCAGCAGCCGCTGGTGCAGGTCGTGGGTGCGCAGCTCGGGCCGGGACCGCCAGGTCTCGGCGACCACGCCGACCATGCCGCCGCCCCGCCGGACCGGCGCGCCGCCGATCGCCACGCGTTCGTTCATCAGCGTGGTCTGCGCGACCCGCCACCCGTCGCCGACCTCGCCGAGCCGCAGATCGTCGCCGAGCCGTACGCCGGTGAGGAAGACCTCGTTGAACTCGGCCTCCCCGGTGATCTGCCGGAGCGGCCTGACCTCGACGCCGGGGGCGTGCATGTCGCACACGAAGTAGGTGAGCCCCCGGTGCTTGGGCACGTCCGCGTCGGTCCGGGCGACCAGGATCGCCCAGCGGGCGTGGTGGGCGCCCGAGGTCCACACCTTCTGCCCGTCCACGACCCACTCGTCACCGTCGCGGACCGCCCTGGTGCCGAGCGTCGCCAGGTCCGAGCCGGCGCCGGGCTCGCTGAACAGCTGGCACCAGATCTCCTCGCCCGTCCACAGCGGGCGCAGGAACCGCCTGCGCTGCTCCTCGGTGCCGAAGGCCAGGATCGTCGGCGCGGCCATGCCCAGCCCGATCGCCTGCACGCCGGTGTCGGGCTGCGGAGTCCGTGCCAGCTCCTGTTCGACCACGTTCTGCAGCTCCCGTGGGGCGCCGAGCCCGCCGAGCCCTTCGGGGAAGTGCACCCAGGCCAGTCCCGCGTCGAACCGGGCCCGCAGGAACTCCAGCCGCCGCCCGGGGTCGTGCCCGGCGGCCAGGAACGCCGCGGCGCGCTCCCTGATCGTCTTGTCGTCCAACGCCACGAACGTTCCCTTCGTCACAGGTGTGGGGGCGGGGATCCCCGGCTTCAGCCGCGGGGAGTCATGTGCTTTTTGAGCTCGCGGTAGGCGAGGGAGCGCTTGTGCACCTCGTCGGGCCCGTCGGCGATTCTCAGGGACCGCGCGCCCGCCCAGAGGGCGGCCAGCGGGAAGTCCTGGCTGACGCCTCCGGCGCCGTGGGCCTGGATGGCCTTGTCCAGGATCCACTCCACCTCCCGCGGAGTGGCGATCTTGATGGCCTGGATCTCGGTGTGGGCGCCGCGGTTGCCGACGGTGTCCATCAGCCAGGCGGTCTTCAGCACGAGCAGGCGGAGCTGCTCGATCTTCACCCTCGACTCGGCGATCCAGTCCTGGACGACCCCCTGCTGGGCGATCGGCCCGCCGAACGCGGTCCGCGACAGGGTCCGCGCGCACATCAGCTCGACGGCCCGCTCGGCCATGCCGATCAGCCGCATGCAGTGGTGGATCCGGCCCGGCCCGAGACGCGCCTGGGCGATCGCGAAGCCGCCGCCCTCCTCGCCGATCAGGTTGTCCACCGGCACCCTGACGTCGTCGAAGGCGATCTCGGCGTGGCCGCCGTGGTCGGCGTCGGAGTAGCCGAACACGTGCATGCCCCGCCTGATGTCCAGCCCGGGGGTGTCACGCGGCACCAGGACCATGGACTGCTGCCGGTGGGAGGATGCCTCCGGGTCGGTCTTCCCCATCACGATGAGGATCCTGCAGGCCGGGTTCATCGCCCCGGAGGCGAACCACTTGCGGCCGTTGATCACGTATTCGGAGCCGTCCCGGGCGATCGACAGCGCGATGTTCGTGGCGTCCGACGACGCGGTGTCCGGCTCGGTCATCGCGAACGCCGACCGGATCTCCCCGCGCAGCAGCGGCTCCAGCCACTCCTTGCGCTGCCACTCGTCGCCGAACATGGACAGCACTTCCATGTTGCCGGTGTCGGGAGCGGCGCAGTTGGTCGCGGTGGGGGCGAGGCGGGGCGAGCGCCCCATGATCTCGGCCAGCGGGGCGTACTGCAGGTTGGTCAGCCCGGCGCCGTGCTCACCCGGCAGGAACAGGTTCCACAACCCCCGCCCGCGCGCCTCCTGCTTGAGATCCTCCATCAGCGGGGGGACGGCCCAGCCGCTCCCGGCGGCCTGGGCCTCGAACGCCTCCTCCGCCGGGTAGACGCACTCATCCATGAAGTCGAGCAGCCGCCCCCGCAGCTCCTCGGTCGTGGCGTCGAACGCGAAATCCATGGGCTCTCCTCACGGTCTCCCAGGAGCGTACCGACCGGACGGTATGGATGTCGACACGCCTCCCGGCGCACCCCGCCCGCGAGACGGGGCCGGCCACCGCGCCGGCCTGCGAAGTGGTCGCCGGGGACACGCCCCCGAGTGGACCTTCTGGCGGCTCCGCCGACCGGCCTACAGTCACCTCCATGACCGCGCACATGCCCGATCCCGTCACCCTCGAAGACGACGTCGTACGGCTCGAACCGCTGACCCTCGCCCACGTCCCCGACCTGTTCCTGGCCTCCGGCGGCGACGAGGAGGTGTGGCGCTGGCTCTCGCCCCCCGCACCGCGCAGCGAGGAGGAGCTGGAGAGCGTCGCGGAGCGGTTGATCGGCGACCGGGAGCACGTGCCGTTCGCGGTGATCCTCAAGGAGACCGGTCGCGCGGTCGGCTGGACCACCTACATCGACACTCCGGGATACGCCGACAGCATCGAGATCGGCTGGACCTGGTACGGCAGGGCCGTGTGGCGCTCGGCCGTCAACACCGCCTGCAAGATCCTGCTGATCGACCACGCCTTCGACAAGCTCCGGGTGAACCGCGTCCAGCTCAAGACCGACATCCTCAACACCCGTTCCCAGGCGGCGATCCAGCGCATCGGCGGCCTGCACGAGGGTGTCCTGCGCCGCCAGCGCCGCCGCCCGGACGGCACCTGGCGCGACACAACCTACTTCAGCATCCTCGACGACGAGTGGCCCGCCCACCGCGCCCGCCTGCTGGCGCGGTGACGGCCGGGCAGCCGGCACCGGAGGTCACCCCAGCATCCCCTTCAGCAGCTCCCGGACCCCGAGGCGCAGATCGTCCAGGGTCGGCTCCGCCCCGGCTCCGATGATGGCGTCGAACATCACACCCTCGCCGTAGGCGACCATCTGGCGGCCGTGCCGTACCGGATCCGACGACCCCGCCGCGGTGAGGATCGCCACCGCGGGGTCACGGAAACGGCTCCCCACCTGGTCATAGACCTTGCGGAGCTCGGGGCGGCGGGTGGCCTCCAGGGCCAGCTCGTAGCGGGCGACCGTCCGGCGGCGGTCGACGGTCAGCTGCGTCCACAGCACCCGGGCCGTCACCTCGGCGAGCGCGTCCAGCGCGCCCAGGCCGTCCGACGCGGCGGCGAAGATCTCCCCGAACGCGGCGACCTCCAGCTCGGCGAGCCGCTCAAGGGCCAGCTTCAGCAGCGCCGAGCGGGTGCGGGCGAGGTTGGAGGTCGACCCCGGCGGCAGCCCGGCCGCCTCGTCCGCCGCCCGATGGGTCAGGCCGCGCATGCCCCGCTCGGCGAGCAGGGTGATGGCGGCCTCCGCGACGGATTCGGCACGCTGAGACTTCACCCCGCGATACTACATTTGTAGTTGAACTACAGGCGTAGTAACGTCCACTACATCCGTAGTGAGGGAGCAGGTAATGGCGCGTGCAGCGGTGATCGGGGCGGGGATCGGCGGCCTGACGGCGGCGGTGGCACTGCAGCGGCGAGGCTGGGAGGTGACGGTGTTCGAGCGGGCGCCGTCCCTGGAGCCGGTCGGCTCCGGGCTGGCCGTCGCCGCCAACGCGCTCAAGGCACTGGACACGATCGGCGTCGGCGACGAGATCCGCGAGCTGTCGGCGGTCCGGGGCGAGGGCGGCGTACGGCGCGCGGACGGCCGATGGCTGATCAGGACCACCAACGAGGCCACCACCGCCCGGTACGGCGGCGACTCCGTGGTGCTGCTGCGCCGCGCCGACCTGGTGGACGCGCTCTCGGCACGCCTCGCCCCCGGCACGGTCCGGCTGAGCAGCACCGTGAAGGAGGTGGACCCGGAGACCGGCCGGGTGACCGTCGGGACCGGAGCCGCGAGCGAGGTGGTGGAGGCCGAGCTGGTGGTGGCCGCCGACGGCATCCACTCCCCCACCAGGGCCGCGCTGTTCCCCGGCCACCCCGGCCCGCGCTACTCCGGGACCACGAGCTGGCGGGTGCTCGTCCCCTGCGGGAGCGTCCCGGACCAGACCTCGGAGAGCTGGGGCGACGGCAAGGTCTTCGGGGTCATGCCGCTGGCCGGAGGGCTGGTCTACTGCTACGCCACCGACACGGTCCCGGCCGGCGGAGGCGACGGCGGCGACCAGCGGGCCGAGCTGCTGCGCCTGTTCGGAGGGTGGCACGACCCGATCCCGGCGCTGCTCGCCGCCGCCGCACCGCAGAACGTGCTCAGGAACGACGTGCACCATCTCGCCACCCCGCTGCCCGCCATGCACAGGGGCAGGGTGGTGCTGCTGGGCGACGCCGCCCACCCCATGACGCCCAACCTGGGGCAGGGCGCCTGCCAGGCGATCGAGGACGCGGTCGTGCTGGCCCACCTCGCGGACCGGGGCGCCGCCGGACCGGCCGGCTACACCGCCGCGCGGCTGGAGCGGACCTCCGGGATCGTGGCCCGGTCCGCGTCGATCTGCCGCGCCACCCAGATCCGCAACCCGCTCGCCGTACGGCTGCGCGACATGACGATCGCGCTCGCCTGGCGGCTGGCCCCGGGCCGGATGACCGTCGCGATGGACGAGGTGATGAGCTGGACCCCGCCCGCGCCCTAGGACGGGAGCGAGGCCGTCTCCCGGGTGGAGGCGTGGGTGCCGTGGTCCGGAGACAGCCGGCCCAGCGTGATGGTCCCCCAGACCAGCAGCGCGGCGGCGAAGAGCGCGGGGATCACGTTCGACAGGCCGGTCGGCATCGCCTCGTCGAGCAGGAGCGCCCCGGCCGTGATCGAGGTGATGGGGTCGACCACCTGCACCGTCGCGTAGGCGATGCCGAAGTAGCCCACCGCGTAGGACTTCTGCAGCAGCACCACCGCGCAGATCAGCAGCACGGGGATCGCGACCGTGAACCAGCTCAGCAGGTTGCTCAGGTCGCCGTTGAGGTTACCGCCCACCACCCGGACGAAGGTGGACACGCTGGCCGTCACCACACCGGCGCCGATCGACAGCAGCAGCGCCTTGGCCGAGCCCCCCGCCTTCCGCGCGGCCAGGTGCGCCAGCAGCACGACCAGCCCGACGCAGCCGAGGAAGCCGAACGCCTCCCGGTCCGTCATGTGCGGCGTCACGGCGTGCGCGGGGACGAGCAGCATCAGGCCGAGCAGGCCGACGGCCACCGCGACCGACCCGATGATCTCAGCCCGGTGCGGCCGCCTGCCGTGCAGCATCGCGGCCAGCGGCACGGCGAACACCAGCGTCGCCACGCTGATCGGCTGCACCGCGACCAGCGGCGCGAAGCTGAGCGCGACGGCGTGCAGGGACGCCCCGGCGAACCCGATCACACCGCCTATCCACCACCGGGGCCGCCTCATCAGCTTGAGCGAGGCCCCCTCGGAGACCGCCTCGAACTGCTGGAGCGCCGCGCCCAGCGCGTAGCCCAGCGCGCCGACCAGGGCGATCGTCATCCCGACCCAAGTCATCGCCACCCACCAGGGATGATCGGGCATACGTAAAGAAACGGCACTTGGGTCATCCCGCAAGCTTAGAGCGCCCGGCGAGTGGGTAACGGGCCGCCCAAGCCAGATCCAGGGTCCTTTCAGGGGTGGAAGGCGTCTCCTTCGGACCACCCTCCGGCCGCCCGGCGCGGCGACGGCGGCCTCATCGCCTACGGCACGCCGCACACATGCTCGGCGGGACCGGGTCCGAGGCGGTCTCCGCACGCCTCGGAGCCGAGGTGGTCCTCGTACACCCCGACCTTGAAGGTGATCAGGTCCAGGCACCGGGTCAGTTCGCCGATCTGGGCGATCACGCGCTCCCGGTGCCGGCGCAGCAGCGCGAGCCGCTCGGCCTCGGTGCCGGATCCCTGCCGGACGAGGTCGGTGTACTGGCGGATCGCGGGGAGGGGCATGCCGGAGGCGCGGAGGATGACGCACAGCCGCAGCCACTCCACGTCGCTCTCGGCGTAACGGCGCCGCCCGCCGGGTCCCCGTCGCACGGGACTGGCCAGGATGCCTTCGTGTTCGTAGAAGCGCAGCGTGTGCACACTCAGGCCGGTGCGTTCGGCGACCTGTCCGATGCTCAGATCCGGTGCGGCCTCAGGCATGCCCCACAGACTAGAGGTTGCCCTAGAGCCGACTCTAGAACCTAGAGTACGCCGCGTGATCACCCCCATCCACGACTGCTGAGGGAGCATGACCATGCGCTACCGCGTCCTCGGCGGCACCGGCATCGAAGTGAGCGTCCACTGCCTGGGCGCCATGATGTTCGGCGCCGCGGGCAACCCCGACCACGACGAATGCGTCCGCGTCATCCACACCGCCCTCGACCGGGGGATCAACTTCGTCGACACCGCGGACATGTACTCGGCGGGCGAGTCAGAGGAGATCGTGGGAAAGGCGCTGCGCGGCCACCGCGACGACGTCGTGCTCGCCACCAAGGTGCACTTCCCGATGGGCGAGGGCCCGAACCGCGGCGGCAACTCCCGGCGCTGGATCGTCAAAGAGGTCGAGGAGAGCCTCAGGCGCCTGCGGACCGACTGGATCGACCTCTACCAGATCCACCGCCCCGACCACACGACCGACATCGAGGAGACGCTCTCCACGCTGAGCGATCTCGTGCGCCAGGGCAAGATCCGCGCCTTCGGCTGCTCCACGTTCCCGGCTGAGGAGATCGTCGAGGCGCATCACGTCGCCGAGCGCCGCGGCCTGATGCGCTTCAGGACCGAGCAGCCGCCGTATTCGCTGCTGGCCCGGGGGATCGAGACCTCCGTGCTGCCGGTCTGCCGGCGGTTGGGGATGGGGGTGCTGACCTGGAGCCCGCTGGCCTCGGGCTTCCTGACCGGCAGGTACCGCAAGGGGCGGCCCGTCGATCTCACCACCGGCCGCGCGGCGCTGACGCCGGCGCGCTTCGATCCCTCGCTCCCCGTGAACGTCGCCAAGCTGGACATCGTCGAACGGCTCGTCGAGGTCGCGGACGGCATCGGCTGCTCGCTGCCCGAACTGGCCGTGGCCTTCACCGTGGCGCATCCCGCCGTCACCTCGGTGATCATAGGACCGCGGACGATGGACCAGTTGGAGTCGCTGCTGAAGGGCGCCTCGCTCACCCTCGACGACGCGACCCTCGACCGGATCGACGAGATCGTTCCCCCCGGGACCAACGCCTACCACCCGGACGGCTCCTGGCGCTCGCCGGCGCTGGACGCCGCCGCCCGCCGCCGCCCGCCCGCCGACCGTTCCGCGGCCTAGCCGTACGGCGAGGCCGCGTGGAGCGGCCCCGGCCGCTCCACGGTCGTCCGCCTCCCGCGACGCGGCGGAAGAGCTAGCTCCGGGGCGGGCAGACGCAGAACAGATGCCCCTCGGGGTCGGCGAGCACGACCCAGCCCCCCTCGCCGGGCTGGAAGTCGGGCTTGGTGGCCCCGAGCTCCAGATAGTCCTGGACCGCCTTGTCCAGGTCGGGGACCCGGACATCGAGGTGGAACTGCTTGTCGGGGCCCGGCCAGGCGGCCGGCCTGCGGTCGGTGTTCTGCTGGAAGTAGATGCTCGTCGTGCCGTCGCCGATGCCGGCGTAGGTGTCCTCGGCGTACTGGACCTCGTAGCCGAGGACCGCCGCGTAGAACTCCGCGAGCCGCTTGGGCTCGGCGCAGTCGATGGTCACGGCGATGAGTTGTGCGGTCGTCGTCATGGTCCCCATCGTGGCGCCCATACCTGACAGGTGACGTCAGGTTCATCGGCGGACATCGGAACGGCCCCGCCGAACCGCCCGAAAGCCCCTCCCCCGCCGTCGCGCGGGCCCGCCGTACCGGCGGATAACCACTGGTCGCCACGGCCGCAGCCCCGTTATGGTCGTCCCGTGACGACGCTCATCATGTCCCCGCCCGCCGCCCGATAGCGGGCGGTCCTCTCTCCTGACAACCGGATCCGGGTGGTCCGGTGGGTGGCTGACGCCCGCATACGTGCGGCCTGACGACAACCACCTCATCTGGAGAGATCTCCATGACGCATGTCTCCGTGCAGCGGGGCCTGCTGTACGTATCGATCGCGGCGACCGCCTGGGGCACCGGGGGCGCCGCCGGCGCGCTGCTCCACCAGACGGGCGGCCTCGGCCCCGTCTCCGTCTCGTTCTGGCGCTTCGCCTCCGGCGCGGTGATGCTCCTGCTGGCCTCGCGCCTGTTCGGCCTCGGGCGCCCGGGCGGTCTCGGTCGGACCGTGGTCACGGGTGTGGCGATGGCCGTCTACCAGACGGCCTACTTCGCGGCGATCGCCGCGTCCGGCCTGGCCGTGGCGACCGTGATCACGATAGGCGCCACACCGGTCCTCGTGGCCGCCGGCGCGCGCGTGCTGCTGGGCGAGCGGCTGGGCTCGGCGGGGCTCGGCGCGGTGGCGACCGCCCTGACCGGCCTGGCCATGCTGACCCTCGACGGCGGGTCGGCCACCTTCTCGATGGCCGGCGTCGGCTGGGCGCTGCTCTCGGCGGCCGGCTACGCGGGCGTGACCCTGCTCAACCGCGCCTCCACCGACGGCCCCTACGCCACCGCCATGGGCGGCTTCGTCGTCGGGGGCCTGTGCCTGCTCCCCCTCGCGCTGGCGCAGGGTCTGCCGCCGCAGGGCGACCTGCTCGCCTCGTCGGTGATCATCGCCTATCTCGGCGCGGTCCCGACGGCCCTGGCCTACGGTCTCTTCTTCGCCGGTCTGGCCGCGGTGCGGGCCACGACGGCCGCCGTGATCAGCCTCGTGGAGCCGGTCGGCGCGGCGGTCATCGGGGTGCTCCTGCTCGGCGAGCGGCTCACCCCGCAGGCCGTCGCGGGCGCGGTCCTGCTGCTCGTCTCCGTCGGCCTGCTCACCTTCGGCGAGAAGCGCGGGACCGTTGACCCGGCCGGCACATTATAACAGCGAATTCACGGTTTTCCTTTTGTCGAAGAAATAAACCAAACGGCAGGAGGGAAATCAGGCCATCCATGTTTGGTCCAAGAGAAAGACAACAATCAAATAATCGCTTTTTTTCCTGACAATTTCGCTCATATCGTGACATAGAGACCAGGCCGCCGGACGGTCTCCGCCGGCGGCCCGATCAGAAAGGAGACGCCATGAACGACAGACGGCGCCTGATGCTGATCAGCTCGGCACTTCTCACGGCCTCCGTCCTCGGAGCGGGCGCGATCTCCCCGTTCTCCGCCGCCCCCGCCTCCGCGCAGGCGGTCATGGCGGGCGTCCCGCAGGTCGCGGTCCCGCCCCCGGAACCGACCACCACCCCGACCACGGCACCGACCACGGCGCCGACGACGGAGCCGACCACGGAACCGACCGGGCAGCCGCCCGCCGGGGAGAAGCCCGAGGCGTACTGGGAGGCCTACCGCAAGGGCTTCTTCGAGGCCGGCAACGACTGCGGCAAGGGGAAGAGCTTCACCTACGACGGATCAGCCGACTGGGACAGAAAGGGCTGGGTGGACGGATACAACGCCGGTCACATCGCCTTCTGTGAGAACGTCGACTGAATCCCCCTCGCCGTCCGTAAAGGCGGCCGGAGAAACGCCGGGCCCGGAGCTCCAGGCTCCGTCCCCGGCCCCGTGTCCGGGGCCAGGGACGGAGCCGGAGTAAGGAGCCGGCGAAAACCGGCGGATCAGCCGAACATGTCGGGCTCTGCGGCGGTGATCTGGTCGTGAAGGGGCTGGAAGTTGATCCAGCCGACCAGGTCGTTGCCGATCTGGCCGTGGGTGAGCTTGGCGTTCTCATGGTCGATCGGCACCGTCGGCCCGGCGGCCTTGGCCAGGAGCTGGGCCTGGCACGAGCGCTCCATCGTGATGAACCACCAGGCGGCGGCGTCCACGGTGTCGCCGACGGTGAGCAGGCCGTGGTTGCGCAGGATGACAGCCTTGTAGGAGCCGAGCGCCCGGGCGATGCGACGGCCCTCCTCCGTCTCCACGACCACGCCGGTGTAGTCGTCGAACAGCCCGTGGTCCTCGTAGAACGCGCACGCGTCCTGGGTCAGCGGCTCCAGGAGGCCGCCCAGCGACGACAGCGCCTTGCCGTACACCGAGTGGCTGTGCGCGGCGGCGACCGCGTCGGGCCTGGCCTGGTGGACCATCGCGTGGATCGCGAACGCGGCCTGGTTGACGTGGTAGCGCCCCTCGACGACCTGGCCCTCGTGGTTGACGAGGATGAGGTCGCTGACCTTGATGTGCTTGAAGGACATGCCGAACGGGTTCACCCAGAAGTGGTCGGTGTGCTCGGGGTCCCGGGCGGTGATGTGCCCGGCCACGCCCTCCTCGAAGCCGAACCGGCCGAACAGCCGTAGCGCGGCCACCAGGCGCTCCTGGCGGTGGCGGCGTTCCTCCTCCACGGTCTCGAACTTCTGCGGCAGCCGGAAGGTGAGCTGGTCGGTGGGGATCGGCTGCAGGTCGGACAGGCTCATCGTGCCTCCAGGGCGGACGGGTCGAGGTCGGCGGGCGTGCGGTGGCCCGCCAGCCCGAGGGTGAGGTCGAGGTCGGCGAGCAGGCTCCGCACCACGTGGCGGACGCCCTCCTCGCCGCCCACCGCCAGACCCCAGACGTACGGCCGGCCCAGCAGCACGGCGCGCGCGCCGAGGGCGAGCGCCTTGAGGACGTCGGATCCGGTGCGGATCCCCGAGTCGAACAGCACAGTCAGCCGCTCGCCCACGGCGGCGGCGACGGCGGGGAGCGCGTCCAGCGAGGCCATGGCGCCGTCGACCTGCCTGCCGCCGTGGTTGGAGACGACGACGCCGTCCATCCCGGCGTCGGCCGCGCGCAGGGCGTCGTCCACGTGCTGGACGCCCTTCAGGACGATCGGCCCGTCCCAGTTGTCGCGGAGCAGGGAGAGCCGGTCCCAGGTGTGGGAGCGGCCGTGGAACATCGGCGCCCACCGCAGGATCGCCGCGTTCAGGTCCTCCTCGACCGGGCGTTCCAGCCGGGACCTGAAGACCGGGTCCGACAGCGGGATCGCCAGGCCGGTGCCGCGCAGGAACGGCAGGTAGGCGTGGTCGAGGTCGGTGGGCCGCCAGGCCAGGGTCCAGGTGTCGAGGGTGACGACCAGGGCGTCGTAGCCGCTCTTGGCCGCCCGGTCGAGCAGGCTGAGCGTGACCTCGTCGTCGTGCGGCCAGTAGAGCTGGTACCACCGGGGCCCGCCGGCCTCGGCGACCTCTTCGAGGGTGTGGGAGGAGGCGGTGCTCAGCACGGCGGGGACGCCGAGCGAGGCGGCGGCCCTGGCGGTCGCGAGCTCGCCGTGCGGGTGCACGATCGACTGCACGCCGATCGGGGCGAGCGCGACGGGCGCCGGGTAGGTCCTGCCGAACAGCTCCGTGCTCAGGTCCCTGACCGAGACGTCGCGCAGCATCCTGGGCACGATCCGCCACCGGTCGAACGCCTCGCGGTTGGCCCGCTCGGTCGCCCCCGTCCCCGCCGAACCGGCCACATACCCGTAGGGCTCGGCCGCGAGATGTCGCCTGGCGGCCTGTTCGAGCCCGGCGACGTCCGTCGGGTACGGCGGGCGCAGGCCGGCCAGCCCGTTGAGGTAGATCTCGTACTGGTAGTCAGAGAAGGCCACAGCCCCAGCCTGTTCTGCTCCGCGCCGCATGTCCATATTCAGACCGAATCCGGCGCACCGGGTGCGGCTTGCCCATCAGTCCCTCGGGACGGATGATCCATCAGGTCGGTACGGTGGTCCGACAGCGGGAACGTGGTCCCGGAAACGGGCGTTGGAGGGAACGTGGCCTCGATAACTCAGCTCATCAGGCGTTTCCTGGAGCGTCCCGGTTCGATCGACCTGGTGCCCTTCGAGCGGACCGTGGCGTCCGCCGGGGCCCGGGAGGAGCGGATCAAGGGGCTCGCCGAGCTGCCGGAGCCCTCGGTGGACGACCTGGCCGAGTTCTGCGCGATCGTGCGCGAGGCCGCGCGCCGCACGCTGGGCCTGCGCCCCTACGACGTGCAGCTCGTGGGCATGCTCGCCATGCTGTCGGGCAACGTCGCCGAGATGGCCACCGGCGAGGGCAAGACCCTGTCCGGGGCCATGGCCGCCGCCGGATACGCCCTCCAGGGCAAGCGGGTGCACGTGATCTCGGTCAACGACTACCTGGCGCAGCGCGACGCCGAGTGGATGGGCCCGCTGTACGAGTCGCTGGGCGTGTCGGTCGGCTGGATCGCCGAGTCCTCCACCCCGCAGGAGCGCCGGGCCGCCTACGCCAAGGACGTGACGTACGGGTCGGTCAGCGAGATCGGCTTCGACGTGCTCCGCGACCGGACCCGCACCGACGTGGCCGAGCTGGTCGTGCCCGAGCCGGGCGTGGCGCTGGTGGACGAGGCCGACTCGGTGCTGGTCGACGAGGCCAGGGTGCCGCTGGTGCTGGCCGGGGCCGCCGACCCGGGCGGCGCCGTGCCGGAGATGGCCGCGCTGGTCCGCCAGCTGGTCAAGGGATACCACTACGAGCTCGACGACCAGGCGCGCAACGTCCACCTGACCGGCAAGGGCATCGACACCGTCGAGCAGGCGCTGGGCCTGACCCTCTACGACGACGCCGCCACGCTGACCGAGGTCAACCTCGCCCTGCACGCGCACGCCCTGCTGACCAAGGACGTCGACTACATCGTGCGCGACGGCAGGGTCCACCTGATCAACCCCTCCCGGGGCCGGGTGGCGCTGCTGCAGCGCTGGCCGGACGGCCTGCAAGCCGCGGTCGAGGCCAAGGAGGCGCTGTCCCCCTCGGAGACCGGCGAGATCCTCGACTCGATCACCGTCCAGGGCCTGATCACCCGCTACCCCGAGAGGTGCGGCATGACCGGCACGGCGGTCGCGGTCGGCGACCAGCTCCGCGAGTTCTACGACCTCAAGGTGGCCGTGGTCCCGTCCAACCGGCCGTGCGTGCGGTCCGACGCGCCCGACCGGCTCTTCGAGTACGCGATGGACAAGGACCGCGCACTGGTCGAGGAGATCGTCGAGGTGCACGCGACCGGGCGGCCGATCCTGATCGGCACCCTGGACGTGGCCGAGTCCGAGCGGCTCTCCCTGACGCTGAGCGGACGCGGCCTGGAGTGCGTGGTCCTCAACGCCAAGAACGACGCCGAGGAGGCGTCGATCATCGCCAGGGCCGGGGAGCGCGGCGCGATCACGGTCTCCACCCAGATGGCCGGGCGCGGCACCGACATCCGCCTGGGCGAGGGCGTGGACGAGCTCGGCGGGCTGTATGTCATCGGCTCCGGCCGGCACGCCAGCAGCCGCCTGGACGACCAGCTCCGCGGCCGCGCGGGCCGCCAGGGCGACCCCGGCGGCTCGGTCTTCTTCGTGAGCGGCGAGGACGATCTGATCACCCACTACGTGGCCGACGAGTACGCCAAGGGCGTGCCCGACCAGGTCCTCGTGGGCCACGCCCAGCGCGTCGCCGAGGGCGTCAACATGGAGATCCACCGCAACACCTGGCGCTACACCCGCCTCCTCGAACACCACCGGAGCCTGGTCCTCGGCCTCCGCGAGAAGGCCCTGCGCGGCCGCTCGGCCGCCGACGCGCTCGCCGGGGCCGTCCCCGAGCGGTGGGCCGAGCTGGAGGAGGAGGTCGGCGCGGAGGTGCTCCAGGAGGCCGCCCGGCAGATCGTCCTGTTCCACCTCGACCGCTGCTGGGCCGACCACCTGGCCTACCTGGGCGAGCTCCGCGAGGGCATCCACCTGCGGGCCCTGGGCCGCCTCAGCCCGATCGACGAGTTCAACAAGGAGGCCAAGCCCGCCTACGAACGCATGCTGGCCGAGATCGAGTCCCGCTCGATCGCCACCTTCGAGACCGCCCCCATCACCTCCGGGGGCCTCGACCTCGACGGCGCGGGCCTCAACCGCCCGACCGCCACCTGGACCTACCTCGTCCAGGACAACCCCTTCGGCACCGAGTGGGAGCGCATCCTCAACCGCCTGACCACCAAGGTCCGCCGCCGCCGCTGACCTCCGCCCGCCGACGGCCGGCCCACGGCCGGTCATGGCCCGGCGGAGAGGGCGCTCGGGCTAACGCGATCGGTAGGCGTCCGCCCGGTGCTGAACAGTGATCACCTGGACCACGATCCGGCCGTCGTCGATCAGGTACAGGACCCGGTAGTCCCCCCGGCGCGCGGACCATTGGGGTGCGAGGGGCTCGTCGAGGGGCTTGCCCACCCGGTGAGGATTGTCCAGCAGCGGACCGGTGATGAACTCCCAGACCGCGGGCACGACCTTCGCCGGCAGGCGTTCGGCGAGATCCTGCCTGGCGCGGCGGGTGAGGTGGAGTGCGTACCGCTCGCTCACAGGCGACCGGTCCGGCGTAGGAGGGCCTCCACCTCGGACTGGGAGTGGGTGCGTCCCGCCTCCAGATCGGCAAGCCCCTCGCGGATGGCGGCCACAGTCTCGGCGGAGGCGAGGATCTCGATCATCTCGCGCATCATCTCGTAGTCGTCCGCGGCCAGCAGCACGGCCGCGGGGACGCCGTTGCGGGTGATCTCGAACCGCTCGTGGGTGCTGACGGCGGACTCCACGATGCCCGACAGCCGGGCGCGGGCGTCGGCCAGAGGAAGAACAGTCATGTACATAATTATAGGCAACACATGGCCTCACTGTCAGGCGACCACGCTGATCGCGCCAACCGTGAGGGCGTGGACGGCGCGGGGGGCAGGCCGTCACCCGCGCTCAGGCGGGGTAGGCGTGGGTCTCGGTGGCCTTGAGCGCCGCCCAGACCCGTCCGCCCGGGCGCAGGTCCAGCTCGGCGACGGCGGCGGCGGTGACGTCGGCGGCGGCCTCGACCGGGCCGGCCAGGAGCACCCGCACGTGGTCGCCGTGGCGCTCGACCCCGGCGATCGTCGCCTCCCAGAGGTTGCGCGGGCTGCCGTCGGGGCGGCTGCGGTAGAGCGCCACGGCGGACGGCGGGAAGGCGAGGAAGACCGGGCCGGCGTTGGACTCGTCCGCGTTGAGGGTGATGCCCTCCAGCCGTACGGCGTGCCCGTCGGCGACCCCCCGGTAGAGGTTCAGCCCGACCAGGCGGGCGACGTATTCGGTGCGGGGGTGGCGGGCCACGGCCGAGGGCGCCCCCTGCTGGACGACACGGCCGTTCTCGATCACGACGAGGCGGTCGGCCAGGACCATCGCGTCCAGCGGGTCGTGGGTGACCAGGACGGCCGCCCCCTCGAAATCCTCCAGGTGGTGGCGGAGCCGGGCGCGGATGTCCAGGCGGGTGTGGGCGTCGAGGGCGGCCAGCGGCTCGTCCAGGAGCAGCAGGCGGGGCCGTACGGCCAGGGCCCGGGCGAGGGCGACGCGCTGGGCCTGGCCGCCGGAGAGTTCGCGGGGCCGGGCGGCGGCGTGCTCGCCGAGACCGACCCGCTCCAGCCACTCCTGGGCGAGCTGCCGGGCCCGCTTCCTCGGCACGCCCTGGCAGCGCGGCCCGAAGGCCACGTTGTCCAGTGCCGACAGGTGCGGGAACAGCAGGTAGTCCTGGAACACCATGCCGATCGGCCGCCGCTCGGCGGGCAGCCGGTGGATCGGCTCGCCGTCGAGGTCGATGTGCCCGCCGGTGAGGGGCAGCAGCCCGGCCAGGGCGCGCAGCGCGGTGGTCTTGCCCGCGCCGTTGGGGCCGAGCAGGGCGACCGTCTCCCCCCGGGCGGCCTCCAGCTCGACGTCGAGGCGGAACCGCTGCCTCTCGACGACCAACCTGCTCCCGATCATGATGCGCCGACCCACCGTTCCCGCAGGCTGGCCAGCACGGCCACGGAGACCGCCAGCAGCACCAGGCTCAGCACGATCGCGGCCTCGGGATCGGTCTCCAGCGCCAGGTAGACCGCCAGCGGCATGGTCTGGGTCTGGCCGGGGAAGTTTCCGGCGAAGGTGATCGTGGCCCCGAACTCGCCCAGGGCCCTGGCCCAGCAGAGCACGGCCCCCGCCGAGATGCCCGGCGCGACCAGCGGCAGGGTGACCCGGGTGAACACCCGCCAGCGGGAGGCACCGAGGGTCGCCGCCGCCTCCTCGAACCGCAGATCGGCGGCCTTCAGTGCGCCTTCCACGCTGATGACCAGGAACGGCATGGCCACGAACGCCTCGGCCACCACGACCCCCGCCGTGGTGAACGGGAGCGAGAACCCCAGCGTCTCGTGGATCCACCGGCCGACCAGCCCGTTGCGGCCGAGGACCAGCAGCAGCGCCACGCCCCCGACCACCGGCGGCAGCACCAGCGGCACCGTCACCAGCGCCCGGACCAGCCGCCGGCCGGGGAGGTCGCCCCGGGCCAGCAGCCAGGCCAGCGGCACCCCGAGCAGCAGGCAGATCGCGGTCGCGAGGGTCGCGGTGACCAGCGAGAGCCGCAGCGCCTCCAGCACCTGCGGCTGCGCCAGCCGCCGCCCCATCGTCGGCCACGGGGCCCGCACCAGCAGCCCGGCCAGCGGCAGGACCAGGAACACCAGCCCCGCGACCGCCGGGACCGCCAGCACCCACGGCATCCGCCCCGGCGCCCGCTCCCTCACCGGGCCCTTCTCCCGCCCGGCGCGGCGGACCGCCCGGCCCTCTCCCCGGCCGGCGCCGTCCGGGTCAGTCTCAACGCGATCTCCAGTGGTCAGGGGGTCTCCGGCACTTCGACGACGACGGTGGTCGACTTCACGACCGCGACCGCGACCACGCCCGGCTCCAGCCCGAGATCGTCGGCCGACTGGCGGCTCATCAGGGACACCACCCGGAACGGCCCCGCGGCGATCTCCACCTGGGCCATCACGGTGTCCTTGACCACCTCGGTCACGATCCCCCTGAAGCGGTTGCGCGCGGAGGAGGCGCTGCCGCCCTGCTCGTCGCGGCCCGACTGGGCCCGCGCGAAGGCGGCCAGCTCGGTGCCGGGGATCAGGCGGTGTCCGTGCTCGTCACGCCGCGCGGGCAGCCGTCCGGCGTCGACCCAGCGGCGCACCGTGTCGGCGCTGACCCCGAGCAGTGCCGCCGCCTCGCTGATCCGGAACGTCATCACAGTCCATCACCCTATCCCCCGCAGTTTCCACCCCTGACCGGCGCATACCTCAGAAGGTGTGAGGCATCCCGCTGCCGGCGGCTCGCATCTGCCATGGCGGATCCGGACCGGGGGCATCACGGTTCCCATTACATGGACGGTAATGGTTTTACAGATCAACGCCGATTATCGTGTGATTCGTGACCTCCACCAGCGCGTCCCGGCCGGTCGGTGAACTTCTGCGCCAGTGGCGGGAACGCAGGCGGATGAGCCAGATGGATCTCGCCATCCAGGCCGACATCTCCACCCGGCACCTGAGCTTCGTGGAGACCGGCCGGTCCAAGCCGAGCCGGGACATGATCCTGCACCTCGCCGAGGAGCTGGACCTCCCCCTCCGCGAGCGCAACCACCTCCTGCTCTCCGGCGGGTTCGCGCCGGTCTACGCCGAGACGCCGCTCAACTCGCCGCAGATGGCGTCGGTCAGGGAGGCGCTCGGCCAGGTGCTGAGCGGTCACGAGCCCTACCCGGCGGTGGTCGTGGACCAGGGCTGGAACCTGGTGGACCGCAACGCCGCCACCGGCGTGCTGCTGCGCGGCGTCGCACCGGAGCTGCTCGTCCCGCCGGTCAACGTGCTCCGGCTGAGCCTGCACCCCCGGGGGATGGCCCAGCGGATCATCAACCTGGGCGAATGGCGCGCCCACCTGCTGCACCGGCTGCGCCGCCAGATCAGCCTCACCGCCGACCCCGACCTGGACGCGCTCTGGCGCGAGCTGGACGGCTACCCCTGCGACCAGCCGGAGCCCGAGATAGAGCGGCCGGGCCCCGGGGACATAGTGATCCCCCTGCGCCTGCGCCGCGGCTACCGGGAGCTCGCCTTCTTCAGCACGATGGCGACCTTCGGCACCCCGCTGGACATCACCGTCGCCGAGCTGGCCATCGAGGCGTACTTCCCGGCGAACCCCGAGACCGCCGCCTACCTGCAGCACCAGCACCACCCGGACTAGGCGCCCCCACCGGGGCCCGGGCCGTCGGCGACGAGGCCCGGTTCCCCGCCGCCCCGGACGGGCCGGACCCCGGCCGGAGGTTGATAACCTGCCCGGAGTCCCCCTTTTCACGACTGCGGGGGCGCCATGTGGGCATGGTTCTCGACGGAGATCGTGGCGGCCGGGAAGCTCCGGCTGTTCTGCTTCTTCGTCTCCTTCATCGTCACGTTCCTGTTCATCCGGATCAGCGTGCGCCTGATCCGGGCCCAGGTCAGATGGTGGCCGGGGAACGTGGCGCCCGGCGGCATGCACATCCACCACGTCGTGTTCGGCCTGGTCCTCATGTGCGTGGGCGGGATCAGCGGGCTGGCGGTGGAGGACAGCACCTCGGTCTCGGCGGGGCTGCTCGCCGCGCTCTTCGGCGTCGGGACCTCGCTCGTGCTGGACGAGTTCGCGCTGGTGCTCCATCTCGAAGACGTCTACTGGACGCAGCAGGGCCGCCTGTCGGTGGACGCCGTGTTCGTCGCCGTCGCGCTGTGCGGCCTGGCCCTGCTCGGCGCGAGCCCCCTGGAGCTCGGCGACGTGCTCACCCCCGGCCCGGACGGCAAGGTCCTGTCCCGCACCGAGATCGCCCTGATCGTCGGCGGCAACACGCTGCTGTCGCTCGTCAGCCTGGCCAAGGGGAAGATCTGGACCGGCCTGCTCGGGATCTACCTCACCCCGCTGGCCATGGTCGGCGCGGTCCGGCTGGCCCGCCCCGGCTCGCCCTGGGCGCGGCGGCGTTACCGGCCCGGCTCGCGGAAGCTGCGCAGGGCCGAGTGGCGGGAGAAGAAGATCCGGGACCCGATCGAGCGGGTGAAGATCGGCTTCCAGAACTTCGTGGCCGGCCGCCCGTCGGCCAGACCGTGAGCCGGCCCGCCGGCGGACCTCCCACCCGCCGGCCCGGAGCCAGCCGGGTGTGGCTCCGGCCTTCCTGAGCAGGCCCAGGATCAGGTTCACCTCCTGCCCCATGACCCTGGCCGCCTGCTCGGCGTCGCCCCGCCGTACGGCCTCCACCAGGGACGCGTGCGCGTCGGCGCGATGCCCTCCTTCCGCTACCGGCCCGTGCACGAACGGGTCCAGGTGCCGCTGACCGGCCGACGTGTCGGTCCGGGTCCACCGGCCCGGGGCGGAGCCCGTCACTTGATCAGCTTGGCGAGCTCCGGGTCGACGGCGTCGGCGACGGTGACCTCGCGGTCGATGAGGCCGTTGGCGTGGAAGAGGTCGGCGGCGCGCTGCTGCTCGGCGACGAACTCCTCGGTGACCGGGTTGAGCCCGAAGGGCCGCTTGCGCAGGGCGTTCTCCCAGTGGTCGACGTCGCCGCCGTCGTCGGCCGCGAACAGCTCGGCCGCCTCGCGGTAGTTCTCCTGGACCCAGGCGTCGGACTCCTGGAGGGCGGCGACGATCGCGGCGAGCTCCGCGGGCCGTCCCTCGGCGAAGTCACGCCGGGTGAACCAGAGCGAGCGGTGGCTGAACAGCCCGTCGGTGGCGACCAGCTCGCGGACCGGCGCCTGCGCCTCGACCTTGCTGAGCGAGGGGTAGGAGCCGACCCACGCGTCCACCTCACCGTTGAGCAGCAGCGCCCCCGCGTCGGTACCGGCGTCGACGGGCACGATGTCCTTCCAGCTCAGACCGGCCCTGTCGAGGGCGAACAGCAGCAGCGTGGTCTGCCAGGAGCCGTGCCCGAGCGCGACCCTCCTGCCCTTCAGGTCCTCAAGGGAGGTGATCGGCGAGTCCTCCGGCACCACCAGCCTGCCGTTCTCGTGCCGGGAGCCGGAGACCGCGACGTAGACGATGTCGTGCCCCTTGCCCTGGGCGGTGACCGGCGGGGTGGAGCCGGTGCCGATGAAGTCGTAGCCGCCGTCGAACAGGTGGTCGCCGTGGACCGAGGGCAGCCCGTCGGTCGGCGCGGGCCTGTCGCCGTCCGGGAGGGAGCGCAGGTCCACCCACTCCACGTCGGGGATGGCGCGCTCCAGGATGCCGCGGTGGCGCAGCACCCACAGGGAGTTGTTGTGGGGGAAATATCCAACTCGGACGCTCATGAGGGGGTCCCTTCCAGTAGTGGTGATCCGATACGGAGGTCGTGGCCGCGCAGCAGCGGGAGCACGTTCTCGCCGACCCGGTAGGCCTCTTCCAGGTGCGGCACGCCCGCGAGAATGAAGGCGCCGACGCCGAGGCCGATCAGCTCGTCCAGCCGTTCGGCGACCTGCTCGTAGCTGCCGACCAGGCCGAACGCCGGCCCGCCGCGCAGCAGGTGGAAGCCGCCCCACACGTTGGGGGTGACCTCCAGGTCGCGGGGGCCGCCGATGGTCCCGGTGACGAACGACTGGCTGCGCTGCCAGCCGATGGAGTCGCCGGTGGCGCCGCGGAGCACGGTGGGGTCGATGTTGTCCCAGCCCCGGCGGATCTCGTCCCAGGCCTCCTCCTCGGTCTCCCGGGCGAGCACGTCGACGCGGACGGCGAACTTGGGCGTGCGGTCGCTGTTGGCCCTGACCTGGTCGAACTTCTCGGCCAGCGGCTGGAACGGCTCCAGCCAGGACAGGTAGTAGTCCGCGTGCCGCCCGGCCGCGTCGATGGCCGCCCTGGACGAGCCGGAGAAGTAGATCTCCGGGAAGGGCTGCCCGGCGAGCCCCTCCGGCAGCCCCGCCCCCTCGACCCGGTAGAAGCGCCCGTCGAAGTCGAACGGTCCGCCGTCCCAGACGCCCCTGAGCACGTCGAGGAACTCCGAGGTCCGCGCGTAGCGGTCGTCGTGGCCGACCTTGTCGCCCCACCAGAGCTGGTCGGGCCCGCCGCCGCCGGAGATGACGTTGTAGACGACCCGGCCGCCGGTGGCCCGCTGCAGGCTGGCCGACATGCGCGCGGCCTGCACCGGGTGGAGGAACCCGGGCTGGAAGGCGATCATGAACCGGTAGGTCGTCGTCTCCCTGGCCAGGGTCGCCGCCGCCGCCCAGGGATCGTCGGTGTTGGGGAAGGACGGCAGCAGCCCGCCGACGAACCCCGACAGCTCCGAGGCGCGGGCGACGTCGCCCATGTGCTCAACGTAGCTGTAGCCGTCCCGCTGCCCGTCGCGGACGCCGGGGGCCAGACTGCCCGGCACCACCCGCGCCCACTCCCCCCGGCTGGCGACCCGTCTGCGGAGCGACGGCTGGTCGCCGTGCGTCCCGATGCGCCAGTAGATGTCAACGGACATGAGCGCTCTCCTTCGCCAGCAGCGGCAGCAGCCGCTCGCCCAGGCGGTAGGTCTCCTCGATGTACGGCGCGGCCTCCAGGAAGAAGACGCCGACACCCCGGTCGATGTAGTCCCGGATCCCCGCGGCGACGGTCTCGAACGACCCCACCAGCCCGCTCCGGAAGGGACCGCCGGTCCCCGGGAGCCCGGCGGTCTCCGCCGGCGTGTACCGGGTGGCCCCCGTGGTGAAGGGGCCGAGGAGCGCCGTCCCGAGGGAACCGGCCGCCTCCGCCTCGGACGGCCCGGACGCCCCGGACGGCCCGGCGGGCCCGGCCTCCCGGGCGGGCCGCGACGGCGCGAAACCCCGCCACAGCCGGGTCCGCGGGTCGGGGTCCGGCAGGGTGGCCACCGTCCCGCCGTCGCGCCGCCACAGGCGGCGGGCCGCCTCCCACGCCTCGTCGTCGTCGTCCCTGGCGAGGACCGGGATCCGCAGGCCGTAGGCGACCCCGGGCAGCCCGGCGGCCTCGATGTCGTCCTCCGGGTCGAAGACGTGCACGTCGGCGTGGCGGGCGGACAGTTCGAGGGCCTCCTTCGAGGTGCCCGACAGGTGGATCCTGGGGAAGAGCCGTCCGGCGAGCGGCGGCTGGAACCCGCCCGCGAGCACCTGGTAGAAGCGCCCCTCGTAGGTGTAGCCCTCCTCGGACCAGACGCCCTTGGCCACGGTGAGGAACTCCTCGGCCCGCGCGTAGCGGTCCGGTCCCTCCAGGAAGTCGCCCTGCGCGCGGGCCGTGCCCCGGTCGAGGTCGACGGCGAGCTTCCAGTCGAGGCGGTCGGCGGAGAAGCGCTGCAGGGAGGCCGAGACCTTGGCCGCGTAGACGGGGGTGGCGATGCCGGGGTGGAACTCGGCGACCGCCCGGAGCCAGCGGCTCTGCCGGAGCACCCCCGCCGCCACGACCAGGGACTCCTCCCCCGCGGGGTCGAAGGGGGCCAGGGCCCCGTGGAAGGCCGCGATCTCCGCGGCCCTGCCCACCTGGGCCAGGTGGTCGAACGGGCCGTAGGCGCGCCGCAGGTCGGTGACGGGGCCCGGGAAGTCCGGCCGCGCGCCGCGCCCGCCGTGCTCCCGGCTGGGCAGCGTGATCAGGAACCTGGCCATCAGAGCGCCGCCCCGTCGAGTTCGGGGGCCGCGCCGGGCCCGCGGCCGCCCCCGCCCTGGGACGGCACCGACAGCCCGTCCGGCAGCTCGCCGGACTGCCAGGCCAGCCGCTCCCGGGCGGCGGCCAGCGGCTCGTGCGCCACCCAGGAGTCGATGTCCACATCGGCCGCGAGGAAGCCGTGGAGCAGGAGGAAGTCCTTCTGGACCTTCAGCAGGCCCAGCCGCTCCGGCGACAGGTCCGGGTGCAGGCTCTTGTGGAAGTCACCCCGGTAGGCGGTGGCCACGCCCCGGGCTCCGGAGCGGGTCTCGGCCTCCAGGAAGCCCCGCACCGCCTCCAGGTTGCCCCCCGCCCAGTCTGCGGCGCGCAGGGTCTGGGTCAGGAAGTTCACCACCAGGTCCGGGTGGTCGGCCAGCAGGTCCTCGTGCACGGTGATCGGCCGCGGGGTGCCGTTGTTGACCCGGGTACGGAGGTCCGGGTGCGCGTCCAGGTCCACCGCGACCACGGCGTCCACCTCCCTGGCCTGCTCGGCCGAGCGCGCCCCCTTCACGTAGACCGCGTCGACCTCGCCGCCGGCCAGCTCCCTGATCCCCGGCCAGGACCAGGCCCGGCCGGCCCCGTCCCGCCCGACCTCGGACTCCGGCTGGTCCACCTCGACGAACGTCACGTCGTCGAAGGTGAGCCCGGCCGTCGACAGCGCCCCCTTGATCCCGTGCAGGGCCATCGCCCGGGGGAAGCTCCGCGCCCGCGTCCCCGCCCAGCGCGGCAGCGCGATCCGCGCGCCGCGCAGGCCCCGCGCGCCGGTGATGCCGGAGTCCGGGCGGACCAGGATGGACTGCCACTCCTCGATCCAGGTCAGCCCGATCAGCCGGGTCCTCGCCCCCTCCGAGCGCGCGGCCAGCGCGGGAACGTTCCCGCCCTCGCGGAACAGCCCCAGGAGACGGTGGTCGAAGTGGTGCTCGGCCAGCTCCGGCCCGGCGTCCTGCAGGACCCCGACCTCGCCGAACTCCTCGTGGAGCCAGCCCAGGTTGTAGGCCAGGCCGCTGGCGGTGGGCACCGGGCAGCGGGTGAACCAGATCTTCTCGATCGTTGACATGTGATTCCTCCGTGCTTCGGAAGCGCTCGCGAGCGCTTCAGTGCGGGGCGCCGGTGACGCCGAGGTGGGACAGGAAGAGGCGCCGGTGCGCGATGAAATCGGGGTCGTTGCGGTCACGGGGGTGCGGCAGGTCGATCGGCTGCTCCACCGCGAAGGAGCCCTCCCGCAGCACCACGACCCGGTCGGCCAGCCGTACGGCCTCGTCCACGTCGTGCGTGACGAGCACGACGGCCGGCCGGTGCCGCTCGCACAGCTCGGCGACCAGCTCCTGCATCTGCAGCCGGGTCAGCGCGTCGAGCGCGGCGAACGGCTCGTCGAGCAGCAGCAGCTCCGGATCCCGGACGAGCGCCCTGGCCAGGGCGACCCGCTGGGCCTCCCCGCCGGACAGCGTGGCCGGCCACGCCCCGCCGTACCCGTCGAGACCGACCTCGGCCAGCGCGGCGAGACCCGCCTCGCGGGCCGAGCGGGGCAGCCCGAGGGTGACGTTGGCCAGCACCCTGCGGGCCTGGACCAGGCGTGGCTCCTGGTAGACGGTCGTACGGCGGCGCGGGGCCAGGACGGTCCCCGCGTCGGGCAGTTCGAGCCCGGCGAGGATCCTCAGCAGCGTGGTCTTGCCGGTGCCGCTCGGCCCCAGCAGGGCGAAGAACTCCCCGCGCCCGATCTCCAGGTCGATCCCGGCCAGGACGGTCTTGACGCCGAACGCCTTGCGCAGTCCCTTGATCCCGACGGCGGCGCCGGTGGCCGTGGAGGCGCTCATCGGGCCGCCACCTGCCCGCGCCACGGCATGGCCAGCCGTTCGACGCCCCGGATGGCCAGGTCGATCGCCAGACCGAGCACCGCGTAGATCACGATGCACAGGACCATGTAGTCGCTGCGGTAGTACTGCTGGGCGAGGGTGACGAGATAGCCGATGCCCTCGGTGGCGCCGATCTGCTCGGCCGCGATCAGGCCGGTCAGCGAGACCGACAGGCAGATGCGCAGGGCCATGAGGATGTTCGGCAGCGCGGTCGGGATGATCACCCCGAGGGCCAGTCGGGGACCGGTGAGCCCGAATCCCCGGGCGGCCTCGAGAACCTTGCGGTCCACGCCGCGGACGCCCAGATAGGAGTAGGCGTACATCGGACCGGCCGCGGCGACCGCGATCAGCACCACTTTGAACGTCTCCTCCACGCCGAACCAGGAGATGAACAGCGGGACCAGGGCGAGGAACGGCACCGCCCGCTTCATCTGCATGACCGGGTCGACCAGCTCCTCGCCCAGCACCGACAGGCCCGCGACCACGCCGAGCAGCAGGCCGAGGCCGCCGCCGGCCAGGACGCCCAGCCCGGCCCGCCGCGCCGAGGCCAGCAGGTAGTCGCCGAGCTGGCCGGTGGCGACCAGCTCGCCCAGCGCGCCCAGGACGGCGCCGGGTCCGGCGAGGACGACCGGCGGGATGGCCCCGCTGTCCGTGCCGTACCACCAGGCGGCGACCAGCAGCAGCGGGACCGCGGCCCTGATGGCGACGGAGACACCGGGGTGGCGGCGGCGCGCCCCCAGGTAGCGGGGCGTTTCGAGCGCCGACGGCGCCTGCCGCCCCCGCTCCACGACGGCCCGCCGCCCGGCGGGAGCCCCTGCCCGCACGGGAGCCTCCGGGGCGGGGGCTTCTCCCGTCAGGGGTGCGGGGGCCGGCCGGGGGACCTTTTCGAGGGTCATGCCGCCGGCTTCAGGGTGAAGATGACGTCGCCGGGGTTCACCGCGGTGGGCAGCACGCCGTACTTCTGGAAGATCCCGGCCACGTCGGTCACGAACGCGCCGTCGGCGGCGGTGGCCGGCCGCGGCACGTTGGCGTACCTGGCCTTGGCGACCTCCTCGGCCAGCCGGGGTCCGGAGACGGCGGTCGGCCCCTGGGTGAGGAAGACGTTCTGGAACCTCTCCGGGTTCTGCTTGGCCTCGGCGGTGAGCTCCTGGAGGACCTTGAGGTAGACGCGCACCGCCTCGGGGTGCCGCTGGAGCAGCTCGGTCCGGGCGGCCTGCATGTTCAGGTCCTGGTCCTTGAGGTCCCGGCCGTGCACGATGACCCGCGCCCCCTTGGCCACCGCCTCGGGGTAGGCCCGCACGATGGCCCACCAGGCGTCCACCTTGCCGGTGGCGAAGGCCGAGGCGCCCTGGTCGGGGTTGAGGTATACCCGCTTGACCTGGTCTGCGGGGATCCCCGCCTCCTGGAGGGCCAGCAGCAGCAGATACTCCCCGCGCCCGCCCTTGTTGACGGCGACCTGCTTGCCGACCAGGTCCTTGACGCTCCGGACCGGGCTGTCGGGCCTGACGACGAGCCCGTCGGTCTGCGGCGCGGCCGGGTCGGTCACCGGGTCGGTGAAGGAGAAGATCTTGATGTCCTTGCTGTTGGCGAGGTAGCCGAGGACCGGCGAGATGGCCCCCTCCAGCACGTTCACCGACCCCGAGCGGACCGCGTCGATCGTCGCCGTGAACGAGGCGTACGATCCACCCCACTCCACCGTGGCCCCCACCTCGGCCAGCCGCTTTTCGAGGATCCCCTCCTTCTTCGCCACCGCCAGCGGCCCCGCGTTCCCCGGATCCTTGATCTTCAGTACGGCCCCGCCCGCCTTGCCTCCCGCGGCGGCCACCGCCGTCGTCCTGCCGGTGTCGGCGCCCCCGCAGGCCGCGGTGAGGGCTGTGAGCGAGAGCGCCGCGGCCACGACGGCGGCGCGCGTCCGTCGACGAGATGTCCACATGATGATTGGCCCCTTAAAGATCCGAGAGTGAGGACGCGCATGCCCGGGACGGTGCTGACGTGCTGCGGGCGTGCGAGGTGAAACGTGCGGAGAGCAGGCAGGAGACCTGCGGAGCACGCGCTGAGGAGGTGCGGGACGCGTGCGGAGCACGCGGGAACGGTGGAGGCGGAGGCTCGGCGCGGGAGACGGAGCGCCCTCACGGACAGAGGCTGCTGTCCAGGCGCATGAAGTCGACGACCCGCCGGAGGGTCAGGGGGACATGCGGCACATTTCCTATATTTCAGGTAGGTTTAATCCAAGTCAAGTCCCGGCCCGCATGTTGACACCGTCCCCGGCCGTCGCCCGCCCGTGTCCACCGCCTGAACCCGGACGCGGAAGAGCGCCGGATGAACGGTCCTCCCGTTCATCCGGCGCTCTTCCGCCGCCACCCCGTCTCCGGGCGGTCGCTGGTCGTCTCCGGGTCAGTCTCCGAGTCGGTCTCCGAGTCAGTCGCCGGTCGGCGCCTCCAGGTCGCGCGCCTCGTGGAGCCAGGCGGTGAACAGGTCGGAGTCGATGTCGGCCGGGGTGCGGAGCTTCACACCGGCCATCGCTCGCGCGTTGGATTCGAGGCGGCCGGACGGGTCGGCGATCTCCTGGCCTCGCCAGAACCCGAAGGTCACGTAGGCGGAGTACGCCTTGACGTAGCAGACCGGGGACTTTCCCGGGGCCGAGCCGAGGCTCCACACCGGGTGCCCCTGCCAGACCGCGCCGGCCCCCGGCAGTGCCGCCTCGATGAGCGGCAGGAGCTTGTCGGTGATCTGGCGCTGGGCCTCGGGGAGGGAGGCGAGGTAGTCCTGCACGGTGGCGAACTTGGCCATGTCGGTGTCCTTCCTGGTGATGCGGGATTCAGGGGCTGGTGCGGCCGGTGCCGGCGGTGCCTGCGGCGGGCTGTCCGGCGAGGGGATCCAGAGGCTGCCGCGGGCTCTCCGGCAGGGGATTCAAAGGCTGCGGCGGTAGCGGGCGGCGACGGTGGAGATCCAGAGCATGGCGGTGATGGCGCCGACGGCCAGGGTCAGGGAGCCGGCCTTGCCGCCGGTCATGGCCCAGCCGTTGCCGAGGAGGAGAGCGGTGCCGGCGAGGTGGGAGGCGATGGCGTGGCCGCGGTCGCCGGTGCGGTTGAAGTGGCGGCCCAGGATGTAGCAGGCGGCGATGAGTGCGGCGAAGGCGATGGAGCCGGCGGCCATGTGGCCGTAGCTGTGCCAGGTGAGTGCGGTGGGCATGCCGTAGGGGGTGCCGGTGGGGAAGCCGTCGGCGGGGTCCATGACGAGGATTCCCGAGGCGATCATGCCGATGCCGTTGATCCGGATCAGCCGGGGTGCCCAGGTGCGTGCGGAGGTGGCGGGCAGGGCGCGGCGCAAACCGCCGGCTCCGACGACGGTGAGGATGCCGGCGAGGATGAAGTTGGTGATCTGCAGCCAGCCGAGGGAGCCGTTGCTCAGCGCGCTCAGGGGGTGGCGGGTCAGGTCGAAGCCCTCGCGGGTGGCGGCCTGGGCCAGGGAGACGATGGTCCACAGGGGGGCCGCGACGGCCGCGCAGGTGAGCAGGGAACCGGTGGCGGCCGAGGCGGCCGACGCGGTGGTGGGGGTGGCGGCGGGGATCTGGATGGCGGTCATGGTGGCCGGTGCCTTTCTCGGGTCCGTCTTGTTCGGTTCTCACCCATACGTCGATCCGGAGATGCGACAGGGAATGCCACCATTCCCTGTCGCATAAGCCATCCGGCCCGTCGCCGCCTCCGACAGCGCCCGCCCGGCCGGCCGCCTGGCCTCGTCCGGCGCGCTCATGACCGGGGTCGCGCCGTCCCCGTCCCTCAGACCCAGTAGCTGTCGTGCCGGACGAAGAACTCGGCCCGCTCCTCCTCGCCGAGCTGCGCCAGCCCGGCGAGCCCCTCGAAATACCCCTCGCGCGGCGCGCCCGGCGCGAACAGCATCAGCATCGACGCCGGCTCGCCCGACTCGTTGCGGAAGGCGTGCAGCCCGCCCACCGGGACGTAGAGGAAGTCCCCGGCGGTCGCGTCGGTCCAGCGCTCGCCGTCGAACAGCCGCACCGTCCCGGACAGGATGAAGAACGACTCGGAGATCGTCCTGTGGAAGTGGGTGCTCGGCCCGCCCGGCTCCGGCCCCATGTCCACCCGGTAGAGGCCGAACTCGCCGCCCGTGGACGCGGTGGTGGCCAGGTAGTGGGTCGCCGTACCCGCGCTCACGGCCGGTCCGGCCGTCACGATGCGCTCGGACACCAGGTCGGGCGGGGTACCGGCGGGCCTGAACACCGCGTTGACCTCGCCCTTGTCGCCGGAGTAGCGGGGTGGTGGATAGGACATCTCAGCTCCTCGGACTCATCCGGAGTACGGCCCGCGGCACGCCTGATACGGCGCCCGGCGTGGAATGTGCGGGCTGCGGCGACTTCAACGGTTCACCGGTCCGTCTGGACTCAGCCGTTCACAGAGCGCCGCGGGTTCAGCCGTTCACAGGTCGGCCAGTCCAACACCGTGAACACCACTCCGGCCGTAGAGTTCCGCACATACGCCGATTTACTCCGATCACTTTCAACCTGTTATCCCCTGACCGACGACAGACGCCCCGCCCGTCCCCGGCGGGAGCCGGAGGACTGCGACCGTGCACCGTTCCAGCGATGACCTGCCGGATTACCGCGGCCGGGTGCGGGGCTGCCTGCTGGGCGGCGCCCTCGGCGACGCGCTGGGAGCCCCGGTCGAATTCGAGTCGATCCAGCGGATCCGCAGGCAGTACGGCGCCGCGGGCCTGACCGGGCCCGTCGCCGACTGGCGCGGCAGGATCGGCCTGATCACCGACGACACGCAGATGACGCTGTTCACCGTGGAGGGGCTGATCCGCGGAGGCGGGACCGCCGCAGGCGCACCGGCCCACGGAGACGAGACCACCGTGGAAGAGCCGGCCCGCGGAGGCGGGACCGCCGCAGGCAGACCGGCCCACGGAGACGGGACCACCATGGAAGAGCCGTCCATCCGGGAGGAGGTCGCCGCCGTCCGGCGGGCCTACCTGCGCTGGCTGGACACCCAGCAGCACCCCTCCCCTCCCCCGGCGGACGACGTTTCCCCGACGGATGGCGTCTCCCCGGTGAACGGCGCTTCCCCGAGGGACGGCGGGTTCCGCACCGGCCGGCTGCGCGAGCAGAGGTGGCTCTACTCCCGGCGGGCCCCGGGCAACGCCTGCCTGTCCGGCCTGCGGCACGGCCGGGCCGCCGTCCCCGCGCCCCTCGGCGAGCCGGGACCGGTCAACTCCGGTTCCAAGGGCTGCGGGACGGTCATGCGCTCGGCTCCCTTCGGGCTCCGTCCGCGCGGCGCCCGGCACGCCTTCGAGCTGGCGGCCCGGTGCGCCCAGATCACCCACGGCCACCCCACCGGCTACCTCGCCGCCGGCGCCTTCGCCGCCGCCGTCCACTTCCTGATGGAGGGCGAGCCCCTCCCGCGGGCCGTACGGAAGGCGACGGACCTGCTGGAGACCTACCCCGGCCACGAGGAGACCAGCCGGGCGCTGCGCGCCGCGGTGGCCCTCGCGGCGGAGGGCGACCCGAGCCCGGAGAAGGTCGAGTCGCTCGGCGGAGCCTGGGTCGCCGAGGAGGCCCTCGCCATCGCGGTCTACTGCGCCCTGGTGCACCCCGGGCCCGCCGACCTCCGGCAGGCGCTGCTGCTCGCGGTCAACCACTCCGGCGACAGCGACTCCACCGGAGCCGTCTGCGGCAACCTCCTGGGAGCCCTCCACGGCGAAACCGCCCTCCCCGCCGACTGGCTCGCCCACCTGGAAGGCCGCGAGACCATCGCCGGACTCGCCGACGACTTCGTGGCCCGGTCCGCCGAGGGGCACCGGGTCACGGACGCGTGGCTGGAGAAGTATCCCGGCGGCTGACCCCGACCGCGGCCGGCGAGCTCCGCGGGTTGCGGCCGTGCGAGCTCCGCAGGTCGCGGCCGTGGAGGGAGATCCGGCCGGTCACGGTGATCGGTCCGGGGCGGTACCGCATCCGGTCGAGCCGGTTCTCCGCCGACGTGCCGGGCTCCTCGACGGTGTGAACCGTGAAGCCGACCAGGCTCCTGCCGACGCGCCCGATGCTCAGGCGCTCCGGGCGGGCGCGCGGAAGACCTGGCGGCCGTGCCAGTCGATGTGGCCGGGCTCCACGGCGTCCATGCCCGGCTGCGGGTCGCGGGCGGGCCGTCCGGCCAGAGACAGCACCATGTCCCGTGCCGAGGCCGACCGGCCGACGAACCTGGCCGAGACGGTGATGGTGCGCTCTGCTGTCAGGCCCAGCACGCCCTTGTCGAACAGCTTGTGGTGGATGGCGCACAGGCACAGCCCGTTGGCCAGGTCGTCGGGGCCCTCAAAGGCGGGGTCCCAGTACGGGGTTGAGGAACCTGCGGACAGCCGTTAGCACTGAGAACGATCATGGAATCTCAGCGCTGACGGGCTGACGGGCTGACTAGACACAACATCAGCTCTGTCCAGTGAAGACCGCCCAGCGCCCGCTTTCGCTTGATCACGGTGGAACGGGCGTTGGCTACCCGAAGCGTACGCGCGCGGTTCAGAGCCGGGGCGCAGGGCGGCGATGTGTGGCAGGGACCCCGAACCCGTACCTTTCGCCGAGAGCACGAACGTCCTCAAGATCTTTATCCTTGGGCGTGTACGCCGTCTTGAACCTGAACATCCATTCAGCAGCGATGCACCGCACCTCTTGCCCGGCGATGACACCCGTGCCCGTCAGGGAGTCCTTGGGGTACTCGATCCCGTACGTGTTGTTGCCCTGGTCGTCGAACTCGAACACGTGGACATCAACCGTGCTGCCGCTGCCGGCCGCAACGACGTAGTTCCAGTCAGTCGCGTCCTGTCGTGGCTGCAGCACGTAACCCCACCGTGCGAACAACTCTTTGAGACGCTGCGCGTGCTCACGGGCGACGGCGATGTCGAGGTCAGCGTGTTCGCGGGTCTGCTTGCCGAGAAGTGCGTCAACACACCACCCGCCATCGATCCAGACAGGGACATTCTCGGCGGCGAGGTCGCTGTAGATCGCGAGGACTTCGTCGGCGTTCACGTGTACAGCGTAATGGGCACGCCGACCTGGGCTGGGGCCCTGGGAGGTTTCGAGGGCCGCGCTAGATCCCGCATTGTTACCCACCATCGCATCGGCTAAAGACCGCCCAGCGCCCGCTTCCGCTTGATCACGGCGGAACGGGCGCTGTTATCTCTCACCAACATTTCGTCCGCTGTTGATCTTCAACCGCTGCCAGAACTCACCTACAAGCGCTGCCCGTTCGCACCAACAAAATCACAGCGCTTCATCATCTCGTGATGCTGGTCGAGAAAGCGATCGAGGTCAGTATGCTGCGGAGCGATTCGGGACATGTGCGCCCGTGCTGGAGGAGTCTCCCTGCCTCTGCCAGCCTCAGGCCGAGGCTACGGCGACGCAGAACTCGTTGCCCTCCGGGTCGGCCATCACAACGTGGTGCCCGTCGAACTCCTGCAGGACGGCCCCGCCCGCCTTCACCAGCCGCTCAGACTCCGCCTTGATCCGCGCCCACCGCTCACCGGCACTGCCGTGTCCCGGCACCCGAACATCGATATGAAGCCGGTTCTTCGCCGTCTTCGGTTCGGAGACCTTGAGGATGGAGAGGCGGGGGCCGACGCCGTCGGGATCGCAGAGCCACGCCCCGTCGTCCTCGGATTCGTCCTCCGGCAGGTCAAACTGCGCGAGCCACTCCTCGCGGGTTTTGAAGGGAGCAGGCGGCGGCTCGTCAATATAGCCCAGTGCCGTCTTCCAGAAATCGGCGAGGAGTTGTGCGTTAGCGCAATCGAGGGTCAGATCGATTTTGGCTGCCATGACAGGACCGTACTGCACACCGCTGACAGCTACCGCCGTCACCAGTGCTCGTGATCACCCGAAGAACGTTGACCGACCGTCGTGGACATGAATTCTATGAATCGTCGCAGTTCAGAGCCGGTTCACGAGCTTCTGCGGCCGGTAAAGCCGGACACGATCCACGTGGCCCGAAGATGCTCCATCTCCTGCAATGTCCAGACCCGCGTCCCCCCTCGGGGGATCCACGCTTCGAGCAGCGACGTCGACGCCGCAGTAGCCGAGCAACAGCTCCAGCGCCCTGCCACCTCCCGCCACGGTCGTTGAGCGGGCATAGCGCTGCCGCGCCCCCTGGGGTTCCGGTAGCAATGAAGAAATTTCCAACGGATATGCCGCCATTACTACCGAGACCCCTACACGTCCTCACCCTGAATGACGCGTTCGTCCTCAAGTTGAATGTCCGCGAACACACGGCGCGTAGCGCGCTGTTGGCCGCTGTGAAGTCCGGTACGACCAGCGTGGCGGAGGTGTTCGGCCGTAGCGGCAAGGAGTTGGTGAAGAAGACCCGGGTGGCACAGGTCCTTCGAGCAGTTCCCGGTTACGAGTCGGCGCGGGTCGCGGCGCTGATGGCCGTGTCGAGGGTGGTTGAGAAGCGCCGGGTCGGCGGACTGACCAAGCAACAGCGAGAACGTCCGCTGCAGGCGCTGGCCGGCTGATCGCCGAAGATCAGCCGGGTGTGGGCCTCATCCACCCCGATGGGGCCCGGCAGGGCGACCCGTGCCTGACAGACCCATCATGAACTAGATCATCTCATGGGTGCGCCGTCCGCGAATCTCGATCTGCGGAGTCAGCGATCGTCTCGTGCGTCGGCGAAGGTGGCGCCGATCTCCGTCATCCGCTCGGCCGCGTAGGCGGGGTCGATCAACGCCTCGGGGGTGTGGATGCCGGGCGGCACGGCGTCCCCGCGCAGGCCGAGCAGCCGTTCGACGCCGAGGGCGACGCCGAGTGCCGTCAGGGGGCGCTGCCCCTCCGGGTGAAGGAGGTAGCGGCTCGTCCTGAGCGGCGCGCCCGCGCGATCCACGCCTTCGAGGTCGATCCTGATCTCAGTGGAAGCGGGTCCGCCGCGGCGCCGACCCGCGGATTCGCCGATCGCGAACGCGAAGCGGACGTTCGGCGCGCCCGTCGCGACAGCCAGGCTCGGCACGTCGAGGATGGGGACGATCTGGGCGGGCAGGACGGTGCCGTCGACGCTGGTGACCTCCGTCCGCGCGTCGGCGCCGCTGACCCAGCGGAAGACGCCGTCGCGGCGGACGTGTCCCGCCGAGGTGGCGGCCAGCAGGCGTGCCATGTCCGTCATCGCCGCGGGCCCCCCGCTGTCCTGTTCGTCCAGTACGCCACCGACCTCGATGGTGTCGAGCCGGTCGAACTCCCTGGCGAGGCCGAGCACCGCGAGGACGACGAGCCCGGCATACCAGTGGCTGGCCAGCAGGATCGGCGCCGCGCCGGCCCGCTGACCGCCCGCGACGACCTCGGGGCCGATGTCGATCAGACCGCTGGAGATGCTGACGTACGGCAGCCCGCGGTCCTGGGCGTAACGCAGTCCGTGCAGATGGCTGTCCCACAGCGCCGCGACGACGGCCGAGTAGCCGTCGGCGCCTCGGAGGCCGAGGTCGCTCCGCTGCAAATCGATGGTCACGGCCGTCGCGGCGCCGAGCTCGCCGGCGACCCGGCGGGCGCGGCCGAGATCGCGGCCCGCGATCGTCAGTGGTAGTTCCGGATACCACCGGCGCAGGACGGCGGCGGTTCCCGCGCCCGCCTGCCCCGAGCCGCCCATGATCAGTACCGAGTGCTCCACGGTGATGTCCTCTCGCTAACCTACATTCTGTAACTTACATTTTGTAGCTTATGCTGGGTGGCAACGCAAGGGAGGACGATGACCACGGGATCGGCCCGGCTGTCCAAGCAAGCCAGGCGGGAGCAGCTGCTCGACACCGCACTGACGATCGTGCGCGCCCAGGGCACCGACAGCCTCACACTGCTCAGCCTGGCGGAGGCGGCCGGAGTGAGCAGGCCGATCGTCTACGACCACTTCGGCACCCGTCCCGGCCTGCTGATCGCGCTCTACCAGCGGCTCGACGAACGACACCGGGCCGCGTCGGAGGAGGCCCTGCGAGATGCCCCGGCCGTGCCCGGCGAGATCGCCCGCGTCCTGAGCGCCGCCTACTTCGCCTGCGCCACCGACATGCCGGAGTGGAATGCCGTCTCCGCCGCGCTTAAGGGCAACCCGGAGATGGAGGCGATCGAGCGCGAACTGCTCGACGACTACACGAACCTGATGGCCGCCGCGCTGCTGCCTTACTCCGGCCTCACGCCGGAAGCTCTCCGGCTGCGCTGCGCCGGCGCACTCGGCGCGGCCGAGGCGATCGCCGCGGAGCTGAACCGGGGGCGGGTCACCGTCGCGGACGCGGTCACGGCGCTGACCGACCTGATCGTCGGCGGTATCGGCGCCGGGACCCGGGTCTGAGACGGTCCTGGGCGTGGCGGTGCTGTGGAGGTATCGGGCGCGTACCGTGCAAACGGTCGCCCCGGCGGGCACGGCGCGCCCAGCGTCGCAGGGTATGCAGACAGTGGACGTCCTGGTCGTGGGGGCGGCCTGACCGGCGGCTGTGCACGCCACCTACGCACGCGTTCAGCCGCCGGCCAGCGAAGGGCCCCTGGAATCACGGGATGCAGTGGAGCCACGCCATATGCCTAATACGGCCTGTCGGTAAGGATGTCCCCACCAGCCGCCATCTGTTGCGTTCCAGCAGATAGATTGCGCCTCTCGATGATGAGCACCTGACCTCTGCCCCAGGGGTGAGCTGAGGTCGGCCCGGCGCTCCCGCTGCTGCGGCCGCACGGTGGCCGGGTGCTACAGCCGGCTAACGTCAGGCGCCAGGCGGCCCCGCTCGGGCAGCGTCCGGCGGTGGCCCTGGTGACCGTAGCTGGAGATGACCACCTGCAGCGGGCAGACGCAGCCCTCGGGCCTGGTGATGACCGTCTCTGTGCGCTCGGCTTAGACCCGGCAACGGGACCAGGCCTAGTACTACAACAACATATTGTGATGCCTTAGTCTGACCGTATGTCGAGCGTGGTGACCGCCGAGGACCTTCAGGCATGGATGGCTGGCCTGG